>NZ_JASJOR010000019.1:0-189272 GCF_030068545.1 Xanthocytophaga flava
ATTGAGAGAGTAAGGATAGATCTGCTTCTATACTGGGTTGTATTCTTACTCTGACTCCATTAGGATAAATCACTTCAAGCTCTTGAGTAGACCCTTTTTGAGTAGACCCTTTTTGAGTAGACCCTTTTTGAGTAGACCCTTTAACTTTATCCTCAATAGCTGGATTGGGGATAGCTACAAATCCTGTGATTGGTTGAAGCCGACTTTGGGTTACCCAATAGGTAAAGGTTCCCAATTTGAGCCCATGCTTGGCGCAGAATTGTTTTTGAGTTTGACCACTACTTCGCCAGGCTTCTACCAGCGACAGCATTTTTTCTCGTTTGGCTTCTAAACTATTCATGTTTCAAAGCTAAAACCTATTTTACCGCATTTCAATATGTACTTGGTCGGGCGCATACCAATTATCCATACAATGGATATATTATATTCTCAAAAAAGGATCTGCCATCGGAATATTCTCATTGTGTGAATACCTATGAACAAGGTTTATTTTATTGTATTCTTCCTAAAAAAGAGCTAGAACTGGAATTTAGTATGCCTAAAGACGTATTACAAGGTGGTGGTAAACTCACTATGATAACGTTGAGTTATGCAAAACTTAAAAGATCACAGGAAAATGAGCAGTGTATCGATAAATTGATAGATAATGAACCAATTATTAAATACCAGACTAAGTTCAAAGGATTAAAATGTGGAAATCTTTTTCTAAATCATTTCTTTGAAGACCAGAAATATATGAAGATGTTAATTAGTGTTATACATTCTAGTATAATTAGTAAATCTAAATTCAAAAAACTAAAAATAATACCCAATTGATAAAGCCATTATATACTTAAAGATTGTTTAGATTGACCTATACCCAAATTGAGGGCCGGTAAAAATGGCAAATCAATGTTATTGACTATATCATTTGCCATAGACAATAACATTGATTTGATATATTATCTGAATATCATTTTTCATTTATTTCGCAAGAGCAGTTTATAAAGGAACAATTAGCCAACGATATACTATTATCTCTGCCTCTATAATCTATCGTAATCCTGCAATATTGGTTTTCTGGTTCGATTGCTCCTATTGCTACCCGACCTTTTAATTTATCACCAGGTTTCACAAATGCGGTATCTAATCCTGAGTATATAATAAATTCTCCTTCCTGGTTTTCAATCATAAGTTCGTAGCGATAGGAATACTTTTTTGAAGGCTTATTATAAAACTTTTCACCTTTTTCTCCAAGAAAGTTTGTAACAGTCCCCTCTATAATATTATACACTATTTGTTATGTATTGACTTGTTTAACAATCGTTTCTGCTTTCGAATGAGAGAATACTAATTCTGGAGATAGTTGTTCTCTTTTTGCAAAGTGACCACCATCTAGTGGACAATAACGCTTTTTTGTACGATCTATAAGAGAGTGTTGCATTGAATTGTTCTCTGAATTGTTACAGCCACAAAACAAACTTAGAACTAGAAATACCTGTAATACTAAAGATATACTTATTTGTCTATGTTTCATTTTTTGCTTAATTGATAAGTTGATATGTTAGCAACATTTTAGCTTTTTTTCATGTCTCCTTTCAGTATAAGGTAATAATTCTGCTTTTTTATGTAGACCCGTCTTTGCATCTTTAATTGTCTTATAAAATTGGGCAAAATCTTGTAACGAATGGACTGATTCCTCTACTATAGTAGAATTTTTCTCCAACTTGATAGCCTCGAAGGAATTACAATTTTGTTCCGTTTTAAGAAGCCATGTCTCTGCATTGATATAGTAGTTTTCTCAACTGTGCATCATTTTCTCTTAAAGTTTTTTATGATAAGAAATAATAACTTAAGCATAATGTTATTCTTCTTAATATTATCAAATTGTAATTTATTGGCACAAAATCAGTTTATCACACATGATTTCATACAAGAGCCTCTAAAAATTTATCAGTATAGAGTTAAAAAAGAACAAGAAAGGACAAAAATAACAACAATTAAAAAGCATGAAGTAATTATATCCTTTAAAGAAGGGTTTAAGGATTCACTAGTGGTTTTAGTTGAGGATTCTTTATATTTAAAGGCATTTGTCCAATCAGACATTTATGGTAGAGGATGGTCAGATACATCATTTAAAATAAATTTTAGATCCTTTAAAAAGCAACACTTAACTATAACATTTGTATTACCTGAACATAAGCGATATGTCACTTTCAAGCTTAATACAAGTCATAGATTACTGAAAGTTCATCATGTAGAGTCACTGTGGGAAATTACCAAAACTGATTACATACCAGAATATCAATAGCCTGAATGATTTGAAGTAGTCAAAGCTTGAGCGGACAATTATTGAAGAACCTAGTAACTTCTACAAACAATTAAGCCAAGGATAACTCAAGGAAAGATCATTAAAAACAAAGTGGAAATCCTTGAGATGATATGAGGATGTCTAGAAGCGTGAGACATAAACTTGTCACGCTATTAGGTGAAATGAATACCGAAAAACATAAAAGGCTTTGTTGCAAAGAGTCAAGCCATCGGCGTGATACGAGTGCCTTTATTTAAATCATCTATAAAGTGGCTGGCAATTGTATAAAGGGTTAAGTGACTTCTTTGATGTATACAATTATCACAACTACCATCAAGGCATTGATCGAAGCACACCTGATTCATAATTTTATCAAGTAAAGATAAAATCTTTTTTCAACTAAGAATTCCTACTTGTTGGTCCTAACAATAGGGAGGACCTCATATAGACAGACTTTTTTATTACATTTTCAGTGGTAAGGTGGAAATTACTTTATTCAAAGCTCAAGTATTAATCTGAAAGTTTCAACTAGTAAGTATGATAAAAGGATTTTTACTGGTTGGCATCATTCTACAATTTAGTAGTTGTTTTGCTCAGGATCAAAATTGTGCAGGTAAAGATTCTCACCTATATATGGGTAAAGAACTTAAAGTTAGGAGAATAGATTCAACTCGACAAAAGGTCCCATATATTGGCTTTACCAGAAGAATTGTTGAAGGCGAGTCTTATATTAAAACAGATCCTCAAAATGCCGTTTACTGGAATGGACATTCATTTGGACTCTCTATATATGATAGTTTAATTGGTAAGACCTTTACATGCAAAGCTGTTATCCCTGTAACAGAGGGTAATCTTTGTTACCAATGGCAATATTTGTCTTATCTGGAATTGAGTAATGCTCAAACAGGGACTATCTATTACAAATATAATAGTAGAACTCCTTGTGAAAGATTTCCATTTGAAGTTCTTGGTGGATTATTTCCTGACTCTTCAACTGAAGAAAATGGAGTTTATTGCAAAGAGATTATGCATGAACTGGAGAAATCTAATGATATTCTCAGATATTACACCCCTCGTTCAGAACCCATATGGTTTTCTAAACGTATTGAAAAAGACTCCATAAACTATTATATGATTTTAAAGGTACTTGGTAAAAATCCAAACTATAGAGAAAAAGGTGCTGTGATTGTTCTTGAAACTGGTATGAGAATTACCAGACCTATGATAGGAATAGAAGAAGGATATTCCGAAGGGAAATACACATATTCAGTTGCCATAAAATTAACTTCCGAAGAAATAACAATGCTAAAAACAAGCAAAATAAAATCTTTTCGACTCTATAAATATGATCAAAAAACTGTAAATGGAGAAAGATATAATGGATTATTAAATTGTCTTATTTCAGCAAAGTAAACTATTTAACTTGTTGACCCACTCAGTTAAATATCACCTTTCTATACTCTATCAAGCTAAATACTTTGGCAGAAAAAAAATCCTGAAAAACAAGCTACCTGTACTTTTCTTTCCTTTTCCTAAAATATTACTCACCTGAAAGGAATTGTGCTTCTACATCGTTGTTTTTACTGTAAAAAGTAATTTTGTAGATCTTGTTTTGACCGATTCTGGTAAATAATTTTAGTAACCGTGATTGGCAACTATTTAGATGAATTACACAAATAAGTAAAATATGTAGATGGAGTTTCATAGTGCTTATCTTTGAAATGATGCTATTCGTTTTTCTTTTTTGTTTGCCCAGTAAGTTCAGCATACGCTTTAGTTGATTTCTTCTTAGCTGCGTTTTCGCTATTTCTTATAGCATCTAAACTTCCCAGTCTGAACTTTCTCTATGATTATTTATAACTATAGTACTCATAAATAATATATTTTTTCCTTACAGATAAAGTTGCGAGATTGGCAGACATGACTGTCTTTGTTAGGAAGCAAGCCAAATGCTTAGGAGTATGAAGGGATATATATCCTATTCAGTAGGGAAATCCAGTGGGCAATCTGGAACAAACAGATATGTATGATGAAAACAAAGAAGAATCAAATCAACATTCTGAAGAGTGCAAAAAATGTGTAGGAGGCTATGCAGAATTTACATAATAGCTATGAAAAAACTTCCGATACTATGCAAGCTGTTCATACTCTCTATGCAGAATTTGCATGCCCATTAGCACAACAACCTATGAACAAATTTCATAACCCCTATGCAATAAATGCACAATGCCTATGAAAAATTTGCTGATAGGCTATGAACAAAACGGTAGGTTGGGTATACATTCTTTGCAGTTTGCCTGTGAACAAAATGCACACTATAATAACATATATAGTAACAATAATAATAACAAGTATAAAAACAAAAGTAATAACAATACAATAACAGAATAAAAACAAAAAAAGCGCGTGCGCGAAAGATTTTCAATTTTAAATGAGCAGGAGATTTTTAAAAATAAACAAGCAAGGGAGAAGAAAGAAAATTTTTTGAAGAGCGAAGAAGACAACTAAGATTTTCTAGAAGCCGCTATAGTAACCCCTCCCCAGGTTCTGCCACCCCCCTCCCCTAAAAAACGGTACTCAGTCACATAGCCACACTATTTTGCAAGTAAGCAAGCCTCAACACTTCAGCCAGCAGAATGAGCCTATGCAAAATATTCATAACCTTAAAATCGATTCTAAGGCCACTCCAGTCGATCCATATATTTTACACTGCAAGGAGTTAATCTACTATATTTCGTGGCTTATAAGTGGGTTTATGGGAGCAATAGCAATTTACTCAAATGGGTATTGGAGTAAGTATGTTAAATACGCTATTGAATAATACACTTAATGCTTCAGGATAGATGCTCTGAACTTTCTGACGTAACTTCCGACAGAATGAATATTCCTCTATAATTGGGATGTGATGGTAAGGGTTTAAAAAGGGGAGAGGGTATTGCCAATGATTCAGATTTTATGAAGCATTGGTTATTGGTAAAATTCACTAATTGGTGAATTTTACCAATGTAAAAATAATATTATATGTATAGTTTATTTGCTCTGTTATCTTGTTGATCCATAACAATATGTGACCAGAATTAGAGTCAATTTGAAAAAATATCCGAACTATGGTCAATACGGGTGACTGACCGGAAGTATGGTCACTTTTAAAATCAAAGGCGTAGTGAGCGGAAAAATGTTCAGCAAGAGAAGTGACCATACTTCTGTTTGCTTTTAGTTTTGACTGGAATACCAGTCGCGTTGTAGAAATATTCAAACTCTGTTCATTTTTATTTTTGACTGGAAGTATGTTCACTTTCGTTGGTGACCGGAACTTTGTTCAATTTTGAGAATGACCATACTCTCAGTCACTTTCTCCAGTGATTGGTATTCTATCACCATAAGTAACTATCCGAATACCAGTCAGATTGTTCTCCGACCCGGTTCCGTCATCAGATAAAAAACATTGGCATCTAAATTTTATTTAGTTAACTAATTTTCAAATTCCTATATCTGTAAATATGTTGATGCTCTATTTTGAATCATCTAAAATGTATGTACAAATAAGTGAATTTTTATCTAAAAGCCTTTTGACGAGATGTTATATTTGAAGTTTGTTGAAAAATCTGTTTAACTGATTTTGGATAGAGTACAAATTAACAGGTAGGATACGAAATGGCTTTTCTGGTTCGAAAGAGTGTATATGTTATCAGGAATGAGTTGCTGAGTCCAGCCAAAAACAATAAAGTACTTTTGTTCTCTTTTGAACTTTATTATACCTTAGATTTTATTTATTATACTAATTTGTAAATATTTATCTTAATACTTGGCTATTGTCAAACATCAAATACGAGTAATAAATGGAAAAGAAAGAACGACTGGAGCTATTGCATAAAAAGATGATTGCAGAAATACAGGATTATGCAATCATATTACTGGATACTGATGGAACCATTTTAACATGGAACAAAGGAGCCGAAAAAATTAAAGGGTATAAAGAAGAAGAAATCATTGGCCAGAATTTTAGATTATTTTACATGCCTCAGGACAGACAAGCTGGTTTGCCTGAACAATTGATAGAATTAGCCCAGAAAGAAGGCCGTGCTCGTCATATTGGTAGACGTCTTAAAAAAGACGGCACTATTTTTTGGGGCAGCATTCTTATAACTGCTCTGCATGATGAAGATGGAAAAGTGATTGGCTTTACCAAACTGACTCGTGAAGTGAATGGCAATGAGATATACTAAGGTCAGTTCTACCCATACGTTTACTCTACGAATCACTATAGGATTTAAAAATATCGCATAGTCAGTTGTATAAACTGAGCGCAAATCCTAGCAAAGGCTGTGTAACTCTAGATAAAAAACCTGTGAATTTATGGATAATGTCTCTTTTCTACAGATAATTTGAGTGGCGTCCAAATATATTTTATTACCAGTTTACTAATATAAATAGCTAGTAATCTGGTATTTCTGGGGAGAAAATTGAGTAAGTGTGGCATAGATTTTTTCGATTTTCAGATCCAAAATAGCCCGGTTCACTTCTGGTATTTCATTTAATGTATTTTCACTATGCATACAACTACTTTTGTTCCTTTATTAGGATTGGGTATTGTTTGGCCACAAATGTTTTACCCTTTATCTGTTTATCTTTCAGAAACATTTATACTCTTGCGAATTGCCTCTCTAAAAAATATCCTTGATAGGATAAATATATAATGCATCACCAGTCATTTATTAAAGCTGACTGATATTTTTTCATTTCACCTCCGGTATAAATTGATTATACGTATTACAATCTTTACAACCTTTTTCACATGAAAACACTTTTAACAACCCTAAGTTTATTTCTTTGGGGCTTAGCTAGTTCGTTGGCAACTAATTATTACGTACGTACTGATGGGAATGATAGTAATACAGGTACGTCCAATAGTGCCTCTGGGGCTTTCAGAACTATAACCAAAGCCTGTGCAATTGCCCAACCTGGTGATGTTGTGAACATAAATGATGGCATCTATGTGGAAGGAGAAATCCTTGCCAATAACAAAAACGGTTCTAAAACCAATGTCCTGACAATCCGTGCCATTAATAAACACAAAGCCATTATTCAAAGTGTTTCGGGAGGTAGTGCCATTTTTATGAACAATTCCAAAGGGGTTGTGCTGGATGGGCTGGAAGTAACCTTTCAGAATCCAGCTAACAGTTATTACTTTGGTATACTGTCAGTTGATAGCTATTATATAACCGTAAAAAACTGCTTTGTACATGATATCGGCTCCTCTGGTATCCAGTTGAATAATGGAGAGTATTTCGTTATCGAAAACAACATTGTCCGTGACAATGCCAAAAATACAGGCAATCCCAATGGTAGTGGTATTTCTATCTATCACCCCAAGTATACTTCCGGCTACGTGACTGGTGATTGGGGGATTATTGTACGCAATAATATTTGTTTTGAGAATATTTGTACCTATCCGCTGCCAGGGTACGACACTCCGGTAGATGGCAATGGTATTATATTAGATGATTTTGAAAATGAGCAGGGCGGTGGACAAACTGGTGGCTATACTCACCCAAGTCTGGTAGAAAATAATTTATCTTTCAACAATGGGGGACGTGGCATTCATATTTATCACAGCGCTAATCTTACAGTTCGCAACAATACCCTCTATCACAATAATACAGAACTATCCAAATACTATGCATTTGGCTGGAATGGAGATCTGAATATGGATGCGAGTGCAGGGTCTAAAGTTTACAATAACATTATCGTGATGAACAATTCCAATGCGAGAGGATATGCTATGCTGGTTCCTTCAGATGCGGATGTTCACAACAATGTAATTATCGGGCCTGCCGGGAAAGTAGTTGATGGTACTCCACAAGAAGGATTATTACCATCTGACAATCAGCTACAACAGTTAAATGTCCAAACATATGTGAAATTTGTTAATCCGACAACCAGTATTGGCACCATCAATACGGTTAATCCTCAGTTTAGCAACTATTTCGGATTGGCATCGGGTAGCCCAGCTATTAACGCAGGCAATGCCAGCAATGCCGCCAGCATTGATCTGGAATACAAAACCCGTCCAATAGGTGGTGCAATAGATATAGGCGCTTATGAATCTGGCGCTGCCACTCCGGATACACAAGTACCCAGCGCGCCATCCAATCTGTCAGCTGCTACCATTACGAGTACTGGTTTTACATTAAATTGGACAGCTTCTACAGATAATGTCGGAGTGACCAGTTACGAAATATTTAGAAACGGCACTTCGATTGGCACATCCACGACCACTAGTTTTTCTGTGACAGGGTTAACGGCTAATACAACATACTCGATGACTGTAAAAGCCAAGGATGCAGCAGGCAATACTTCCGCTGCCAGTACTGCTTTGTCTGTAAAAACTAGTACAGCATCCGATACACAAGCGCCGAGCGCTCCAACTAATTTAGCTTCATCAGCAATTACCACTACCAGTTTTACGCTGTCCTGGACGGCATCAACTGATAACGTGGGTGTGACGGGATATGAAATATTCCGCAATGGAACTTCTATCGGTACATCTACCACTACCAGTTTTAACGTTACAGGACTGACAGCCAACACAACCTATTCAATGACCGTTAAGGCTAAGGATGCGGCAAACAATGTATCTGCTGCCAGCACGGCTTTATCCGTAAAAACAGCTACTGCTCCTGATACTCAGCTGCCCAGCACACCAACTAACCTGACTTCACCAAGTAAAACACAAACCAGTGTCAACCTGAGTTGGACAGCTTCCACAGATAACGTAGGAGTTACTGGTTACAATATTTACAGAGGTTCTACACTTGCGGGTAGTTCTACTACTACCTCGTTTACGGTTACTGGTCTAACGGCCAATACGGCATATAGCTTTACAGTCAGAGCCAAGGATGCCGCTGGAAATCTTTCTGCTGCCAGCACTGCTTTGTCTGTCACGACTTCACCCGCTTCAGACACACAAGCCCCAAGTGTACCTACCAACTTAACAGCATCAGCTATTACAACTGCCAGCTTTACATTGTCCTGGACTGCTTCTACAGACAATGTCGGAGTGACCAGTTACGAAATATTTAGAAACGGCACTTCGATTGGCACATCCACGACCACTAGTTTTTCTGTGACAGGGTTAACGGCTAATACAACATACTCGATGACTGTAAAAGCCAAGGATGCGGTAGGTAATACTTCCGCTGCCAGTACCGCTTTGTCTGTAAAAACTAGTACGGCATCTGCTACTGGCACAGGTTTGAAAGGCGAGTTTTTCACTCAGTTTGGGTATGGAGTAAGTCCTGCACGTGCAGCCATTGCAGGGCAAACTCCTCTATTCTCTTTTACCGCAACCAACATTGATTATCCAGCAGGTGTAACTCCTTCCAATATGGATAACTGGAACGTGTGGTTAGGAAGTGATGGCGTAGGAGGACCAGCAGAGGCAATTGAATCCTCTACGCTGCGGTTGAGTGGGTATATTCAAATCAAGCCTGAACATGACATACAATCTGGCAACTCTACTATAGAAGTCGATTTTGCTGTCGGTTCACAAGGCTTTATGGCGCTTACAGTTAATAACACCCAAGTGTTGATTAAAGAAGAAAACTGGTCGTTTGGGACACGTAGTGGACGGGTAAGCTTCCCTTCTGCAGGGTATTATCCGATAGAATTGCTCCATAGTACAGGCTTCGATTATAGTGGAGTAGAATTATATAGCAGCATTGCAGGTACCTCCAATCCGGGACATGGAAGTGGACTGGCAACCTATATTATCCCTAAAACAGTGTTGTTCCCACAAAGTCCAGGAGCAAGAATAGCTGCTGAAACACCAGTTGTAAATACAGAACTGGGCATTTATCCAAATCCGGTTTCTTCCAATCAGTCTGTTTTACTCTCATCAGATAGATTCAAGGATAAGAAAACCCAGATTTATGTGCAAGACATGACTGGCCGTACTTTCCTGCAGCAAACACATATATTTGGAGAAAATGCATTGCCATTGTCCTTAGGTTCACTTCCAGCAGGATTATATATAATCCTGATTACAGATGGAAAACATACCCAACAAGGAAAACTGGTTGTACGTTAATTGATCTATTTATATATGAGCAGCCTTACTTAGACCTTCTAAGTAAGGCTGTTTTGTTTGGTACTTTTAAACAGTTATAGCTATGATTTATACAAAATAATTTCAGAGGAAGTTTATGTGTATTCAGAAAGGGACGTAGTGAAGTGAGTGGATATTGGAATAAAAGAATTTATCTGAGCATTCGTATTAAAGGAAAATTTCAAAAAATGATATTCCTGATTTAATACCAAATACATCGCCTGATGGGTGTACTTATTTTCTATGTCGCTAACTAATTAAATAGCTTTTTTCTGAATATCTACTGAGAACTCCGGACCATTTAGAAGATTTTCCAAATCCAGGTTGGTATTGTTTTTCAATATTTCAACTTTATCATCTTTAATCGAAACTGCTATAGCGATTTCATATTCTCCCTCTTCATCGGAAACAACCAGATAATGCTTTTTGCCATCATCAAAGACAGTAAAAACTCTTAGGTTCTGCCACTCGTCGGGCTCTTGTTCCAAACTGGTTAAAAAGTCTTTTACTGCATTTATATTAATCATATTCGTTCAAGTTTAGCGTGGTAAATAGTGTATGATTCTTTCGCTTTCTACATCATATGTGATGATAGACATCCGGTTCTGAATTATATCAAACTGAATAAAAGAATCATTAAATCTTTCCTTATAAACCATTTCAGGCACAGCTAAAAAGATTCTTACATCCATATTTTTGAACGTCAGTGCATTTTTATATCTATCATACTGTCCGAATGTATTTGAATACGAATGTATAAAACTTTGTTCATCGAATTTCTTTACTTCTACAAAAATATATTGCCTTCAACTTCTTTTGTATTAGTATCTTTTTCCGCAAGGATATCTACTATAAATGTGACCTTTTTAGTTGGTTTCAAATTGTAATTTTCCTTTAAAATCTTCCAACCATCTTTTTGCAAAGCACGAACTACAATTTTGTGGGTACTGTCGTATCTACTCATAGAAAGATTAATTAAAAATATAAAACAATTAGTAATGATTCAATAAAACCTAAAATAACTGGGTTGTCTCTAATTCTACTATAAGATTACCATATTGCTCTAACATTTCAATAGCATTATATAGGTTGATTTGATCCATGTGTTTGGTCTTATATTCCAATGTCTTAATAAGGCCAAAGGTGAGTCAAGTATTATTGAAGAGCAGTGTCAACTGTAGAGTAAGTAGGTAAAACAAGTCTCAACGGTATCTAATTAACAGAGTGGCATTAATTTTTAGCCAAACATGCACAATAACTACCTGCCTGATCAACAGTTCTCTGTTAACAAGCTGGCTTACCTGTACAGGTTTGCCAGACAGCAATCTGGTAGTAACCATACAATCTGTGATATTAATCTGTAAGTCTGTTTTGATGAAAATACCTGATCTGAAAAAATGTACTTCTCCAAAGCCGAACTCGCAAACTGCTGACTTCACCGGCTTACTTCCGATGGCATGGAAACAACTAAAGCCTTCTAAGCTACAAAATAGGTTATTTGGAACTTCTTTCTGGTTCTTTCTAATCCTGTCATCTGTATGCTTTATCCCAACGTTAGCACAGATACCAGGAATAGGATCAGATACGGCTGACAGCTTGAAAACACAACCAGAATGGGAAGAAGATTCGCTAGGCCGACGCAACCCCCGTGGTACGGTTGCAGGATTTCTGGAAGCGGTTGGGGCAAAAAATTATAGCCGGGCTTCCCGTTATTTGAAAATAGACCACGCAATCCTCGGCTTATCTGATGACCAAATGTCGAATGTCAAAACACGGACAACACGGAAACAAGGCAAAGTACTTAAGTCTGCTAACGCTCCTGCTAGCATTGATAGTGTTGAATTAGCTCAGAGGCTACAACGTATTCTGGATGCGAATGGTAACTTGCTGCCTTATTCATGGATCAGTGACGAATATGATGGTTCACTTACCGACAATCTGGCACCTAATCTGGAAAGGGTAGGAAAGGCTACCGTGGCAGGAAAAACCTTTGATTTACTGCTTGAAAAAGAAGAGGGTCCAGATGGTGCCCCAATCTGGTTACTTTCTACCCAGACCATTGCTAAAATTTTGCTTACTTACCAACCTGAACAGGCCTCTCCATTAGTTGACAGATGGTTGCCGGCTTACCTAAGAGAACATAGTCTGGCATCTGTTCCCATTGGCTATTGGCTAGCTCTGCTGGTGTTGGCAGTAATAGCCTATCTGCTGGCCTGGCTGTTAACAGGGGTCATTATCTATCTGCTTCCTTTTGCCTGGACTCAGGCCAGGCAGGAGCCTACAGCAGGTGTGGTCAAAGCCTTGGGGTTACCATTTCGGATTCTCATTGCAGTCTGGTTTTTTGGGTCACTTGTCCAGATGGCAGATATCTCTATTATCATCCGGCAACGCCTTGGTGAAATCACCACAGTCATCGGAATGGTAGCTGTGATATTGTTGCTCTGGCGCGTCACAGTTGTTTTTACTCAATTTAGCGAAAGGCGTATCGCCCGTCGTGGCAATATGGCAGCGGTTTCTGCCGTATTGTTTCTAAGTCGCGTAGCCAAAACGGCTATTGTAGCATTCGGGTTGATCGCTATATTGTATACTCTCGGTTTTGACGTAACTACTGGATTGGCTGCTCTGGGTATTGGAGGTATTGCACTGGCATTAGGCGCACAAAAAACTGTAGAAAACTTTGTAGGAAGCGTAGCTCTTATTGTAGACCAACCCATTCGTGTGGGGGATTTTTGCAAAGTAGGAGAGACTGTAGGTACGGTTGAACAAATTGGGATGCGATCAACCCGTATCCGAACACTGGACCGCACAATTGTAACTATTCCTAATGGAGAATTTTCTTCACAACGAATTGAAAACTATGCGCATCGGGACCGCTTCTGGTTTCACCCGGTAATAGCCCTGCATTTTCAAACAACCCCTGATCAGATCCGGTATATACTCACAGAGCTGGATGCTGCCTTAAAGGCCTATCCAACTATTGATAAAGAATCAGCTCGTATTCGCTTTGTAGGTATCGGATCACAGGCTCTGAATTTGGAAGTTTTTGCGTATGTACTTGCCAAGGATTACAATGCCTTTCTTGTAGATCAGGAAACTTTGCTTTTGCAAATCATTGATACTGTTCGGGCAAGTGGTAGTAGTCTTGCTTTCCCTACCCAGGCCCTGTATGTTAATAGCACTCTTACAGAGGAGGATCTTGCCGGAGAGCTCGGTGGAAATGATTTTAACAGAGACGGTAGGCACAAAACAATTACTCAGATAGAACGGATGAGCAAGGCCAGGATTGGTACGCACTCAAACAGCAAAGATACAGGCATAACCTATACCAAACCTGATAGCAATAAAATGGATGGTAACAAGCCGGGTATTGACAAAACAGGAGATAAGAAAGCACACTGAATGGCTGCTGACCGAACTGGTAACTGATTTATGTGAAATGATCCTGAGAAGTTAATAGCTATCACACAAGAGTCTGCCTTTCAGGTAATTAATTTAACCTTTCAGACATATTGTGTTGAGAATCTGAGCGTAAATCAATTTCTTTCTTTACCAACAGGACTGAAGTTTTGTTTTTTGATTGTCTATCCGATTTACTACAACTACCATGACAATAACTTTTTCAAGAAAACTTCTATGGACAGGTTTCTTTTTACTTCTCTTTATTGCCGGTAAGATACTGGCTCAGACAGGCGTGAAACTAAGTAAGCCCAGAGTATTTGTCCAGCTTGATAGCACCTGTATGACTCCTGATGCTATGGCATTTGATGAATCAGGTAATTTTTATCTCTCTGTTACCAATGCTACTACCTATGATCGGTTTGGGGCCAAAATTATAAAGCTCAGTCTGGAAGGGAAAATACTGGACACCTGGACTTCGCTGCCTAAAAATCCTCTCACAGGTAAAGTACACCCAATGGGTATGGCTATCGGGTCAGACGGTTATTTATACATTGCAGACAATCAAAACTTTGCCTCTGGCAAACAGGCATCCAGAGTCCTTCGTGCCAAGCTTGAGAAGGGGACTATTCAAAAAATTGAAACGGTTGTATCCGGATTGCAGGTTGCCAATGGTCTAAGATTTTATAACGGATATATTTATATAACGGATGCCTGGACGGATTACGCCCGAAAAAGTGGAATTTATCGCTTCCCCATTAGTGAGCTTGCAAAGCAACCTATACTACTCAATCCACAGAATAGAGCCCGTTATCTGGTTTATGAAATGCAACTCGATGATGCTACTACCGATGGAGTAGGAGTTGATGGGATGGATTTTGATCAGAATGGAAATCTGTATGTAGGAAATTTCAGTGATGGCAAATTAATCAAAATCAGTTTTGACAAAAACTCTCAGATGCCTGCTATTACACCTGTTCTCAAACAAGCTGATCTGGTAGGATGTGATGGTATTTTCTTTGACAAAAAATCAAATTCGTTGCTGATTGCTAATTTTCTGGAAAATAGCATTCTACAGTATAGTTTGACCGAGAAGAAGTTGGTGATGTTATGGTCAAATAAAGATGCTGCTTGTGGGGCAGAACTGGATTGTCCCTGTGATTTGGCTGTGATAGGGAATCAGTTGGTGGTAGTCAATTTTGATACCTATACTACCAATGCCAATAAGACCATAGATAACTGCAACACACTATCTGTCTTTGATATACTCAGATAAGACATTATTTGTGGGTTATATTCTACTTCACTTCTTGGAAATACAAATAGCCAAGGCCAGGTTGAACGATTTGGCCTTGGCTATCGTATGCGATTCACCACTTGTTACTACATGAAGAATGGATGGTTAATGCTTCTTATTTGCTGTTCAGGAATCTATTTAACTCATCCACCGTACTTGAAAATGAAAACGCAGCATTTACCTTATAGTAATTTTGCTGATCATAGGTAAAGTCATACAGCCATTTGGCTAATTTGAGCTTATCCTGTTCAAACGACATCAGATTCATCAATTCAATGTCCTGGGCAGTGCTCAGGGTACGGTTTTTCACAGCTTGCTGAATAATGGTAAGTTTTGTATCAGAAAAGCTTTGTTGCTGTACATTACTTTTTAAAACTTCAAACTCGGCATCAGTAAAGGCATTGGGTGCATAGGCATCCGAAGTATAACCAGGAAGTGGTTGAGGTACAGCACTGCTGGCAGACGATGAATACCCTCTGGGTCTTCCACTTTGTCTGACAGGAGGGACCGGACGGCTTTGTGCAACAGATGGGTTCTTCTTTTCCAGAAAGGCATTGAATTCTCTTTCATGGTTCGCTGTTGTCAGTACCTGACTTACCATAAAATAATTGTGTCTCTCACAACTATAGTCATATAAATACTTAGCTGTCTCCAGACGGTGCTCTCCCACAGTGAGCAGGCGTAATAACTGGACTGACTGATCGATTGTCAGGTATCGTCCTTTAGCTGCTTGTCTGAGCGTAGACACTCGTACATCTTCCACAGGTTTGCTACGTATCAGATTATACGTTTTCTTAAAATCAGCCTCATTAAAACCATACAGAGAACACATACCAGATGGCAGAGCTACAGATTCAGAGGTATTGGCTTCAGGAAACGTAGTGTTTGGCTTTCCTGAAGCCACAGGCTCATATCTTCCCGGTCTTGTGGGATTCGCTGGAGTATTCCGACTCGGAGCTGGCTTATTATCCGATGAATTATTGGTTGATGTATTGTTACTAGCTCCACTTCCATTTACATTGCTTCCATTCATATTACCACCTGTAGTGACAATGGTTGTGTTATTGTTTACAATTGTTGTAGTATTGTTGACTACATTGGTATTATTTGAATTGGTGTTTGTTGTTGTGTTGTTGGAATTCGTATTTGTTGTATGGGTTGTATTATTGGAGTTGGGATTACTTATAGTAGTATTCTGGTTGTTAACAGAGTTGGAAGTATTATTTGTACTAGTATTGTAGCTATCATTAATGTTTGTATTAGCCGTTGATCCGGATACGGGATTAGATGGTAGACTTATGGGCGACACAACAGAACTGGCAATAGAAATAACATTGTTTTTCTGAATAGCCTCAAAGGGACTTGCTGAAATAGAAAAGAGTACATCGTTAAAGTCCTGGTCACTGCCCTGATCACGCCGAAGATCTTCAAATCCCAGAACCAGCTTGTTTCGCCCTTTGTCGTGTAACAAAACTGTATGTGGTTTATCTGTCGTGGTGGATTCGGGATTAAAGGCAGGATTGGAATACAGAATGTAATTACCACTTCCTACTCCATTTTCTTTCCATCCATCCGCTATCAGAAACCATCCTATCCCTGTGTTAGCTTTAAAGTGTCCTATTTTTACCTTGCTTCCGATGGCTAATCCTCCTCCGCTTCCAGCGGTGGAGACATTGGGGAAAATAACGGTTTTGCCAATAATCTGATCAGCCGTTGCCGGAGGATTGTTTAGATCATAAGTATAAAATCCCAGTACATTTCTGAATCCTGCCATCTCACCGACAAATGTGACCCAGACGTCTGCCTCTTTTGTCAGTTTGAGCTCTGTTTCAGATTGTACTGCGATATATTCCGGATGGAATTGGGGTACAGGTTTACTTTCTGGTAGTGCCACAGCAATATCCCTAAGTTGCAGGCTATCTATCACATCCTTCTGAGCTTCCAGATAGTTAGGTACTCCCTGACTGGAATAAGATCCCAGAAACTGAAACAATGCCTGGCCTGATGCACCATTCTGGGCAGACAAGCCTGCAGGCATAAGCAACAACGAAGAAACAAAAGCCAGTCGTTTGAATACTGGCAAATACCTGTAGGTACCCATACTATAGTGTTGGTTTAGATCGGTGTGACTGAGGTAAACGCTTTCAGAATCCAAACTGGCTAACTTACAAGAATCTGGATCTGAAAAGGTTCGTAATCAGTATAGTACAAAAGAAAGCATTTGTTGGGTTATGGATTTTTCTTTTTCTGCAGTTCTATTACATCTGTGTTGAGAATACCTATTCTCACGATTTTAGGATAAAAATAGTAGCCTTTCCAACCCTGTTTTGATCCATTTCTGTAAATAGGGTATCATATCTGATGAATAAATAGTATATTGGATCCTATTAGCCTGGTATACCTTTCTATTTACAAGACAAACCCGATGCAAAAGAAGATTTGTATCTTACTACTGCTTTTCTCTTTCAGGATCATTTCCGGTTTCTCCCAGATTGCTATTGAGCCACCCTCTGTTTCGTCTGTCAAGAATGCCTCTTCTCACTATCGGTTTATGAAGCTGGACGCTACCAATGGGTTGTCCAATAATCAGGTTATCTGTTTTCTTAAGGATAGTAAAGGTTACTTATGGTTCGGGACTATTTCCGGGCTCAATCGGTTTGATGGGCATACTATCAAAGTATTTCGTCATCAGATTCGTGACAGTACCTCTTTGCTCAATAGCCATATTATCAAACTTTTTGAAGATCCGCTCGGAAAGATTTGGGTAACTACTATTGAAGGTGTATGTATTTATGACCCTGACAAAGAGAATTTTATTCGCAACACAAGACAATATGCTGCTCAGTTTTCCCTTCCGGACGGAGCTGTGAGGGATATTGTAAAAGATAGTAAGGGTAACTATTGGTTTATACACACCACCACCGGGTTGTATGTCTATCAGGCAAAAGAAGATAAGAAAGTTAGTCACCTCGACCTTTCCTCTTCTCCGGACAAGTCTTTAATCCCCAAGGCTACTCTCCCTCCTGACCAACAAATATCTTCATTTGTGGAGGATAAACAGGGTAGGGTCTGGATTGTCTATAAGAGTGGGGTGTTATGTCAGCTTGATCCGATTTCTTATCGAATCCTATATCAGAATACTTCTTTACGAGATGATTATAAGGCTCATGCCCTACAGAATGGTCAAAATTTTAACCTGATAGCTGATCGTGACGGCGATCTGTGGCTGTATGTACTGCGGGCTAATCTGGGAGCGTTTTATTTCAACACAAAAAGCAGAACATTTCTGAAAGCAGATAAAGATTCTCCACATATCAGACTCAAATCAAATATTATTCAGGGGATTGTAGAAGATAATCAAGGACTGATCTGGATTGGAACCGATCATGGTGGGATTAACTTGGTCAATAAACAAAACTGGCAGATGAGTTATCTGCTCCATGATCCCGATAACAATAAAAGTTTGAGTCAGAATACAATCAACAGCCTGTATAAAGACCAGGCAGGTATCATCTGGGCTGGAACCTATAAGGATGGCGTGAATTACTACCACGAGAATATCTTTCGCTTTCCACTCTATCAGACCAACCGTGCCATGCCCAAAGGGCTACCCTACAATGACTTCAACCGTTTTGTGGAAGACGAAAAAGGAAACCTCTGGATGGGAGCCAATGGAGGAGGACTGATTTATTTTGATCGGAATCTCAATTCCTATACTTCCTACCATAGCGGGCCTGGCAGCATTGGCAGCAATGTAGTGGTGAGCTTGCTGATTGATACAGAAAAAAAGCTGTGGATAGGAACATATTATGGAGGATTAAGCTGTTTTGATGGAAAAAAGTTTATAACCTATCGTCATCAGGCTACCGATAAAAACAGTATTTCGGATGATAGTATCTGGGAATTGTTTGAAGATTCCAAAGGTCAAATCTGGATTGGTACCCTGGATGGAGGATTGGAGCGATTAGATCCTAAGACAGGAAAATTTACTCACTATGCCAGTGGTGCACCTCACTCTATCCATGCCAGCTATGTAAGTGAAATCGTTGAGGATCGACATGGGTTTATCTGGGTGGGTACTTCATATGGACTGGAAAAGTATGATTATACTACAAATCGGTTTACCCATTACCTGAGCAATGCTCAAAATACTACAGCTCTAAGTAATAATCTCATTCATGCACTTTACAAAGACAGTCGTGGATTACTTTGGATAGGTACACATGAAGGCCTTTGTGTCTTAGATGAACACACTAATAGTTTTCGTGTCTTTCGAAAAGAAGAGGGATTGGCAAATAATACCATTCTATCCCTTGGAGAAGATAAGGCAGGTAATCTCTGGTTTGGTACACCTGCTGGTATAACCTGTGCCCGCATTGTTAAGACAGGTGCAAAAGGGAATGCCTATTCTACAAAAGGCCTTATCCTGACTTTTGCTAACTATGATGAATCAGATGGTTTGCAAGGAAAAGAGTTTAACGAAAATGCTGCATTGAGAACCCGGTCGGGAGAGCTTCTCTTTGGGGGGGCCAGAGGTTATAACCAATTTTATCCCGAGCAGATTGTAACTTCTGCCCAGGCACCAGTGGTTGTACTTTCCGATTTTTATCTGTTCAATAAAAAGGTAGGAATAGGAGAGACATTTGACAGTGGTATCATTCTTCCTCTGCCACTTGATAAAACCAGGGAAATTACACTGGATTATTCTCAGAATGTGTTTGCTATTGAATTTGCAGCTATGGATTTCTTTCATCCGGGAAAAAATCGTTATCGGTATAAGTTAGAGGGTTTTGACAGGCAGTGGACATATTCGGACCTTTCACGTAAGGCAACTTATACCAATCTGAACGCTGGATCGTATGTATTCAAAGTGCAGGCTTGTAATGAGGTAGGGGAGTGGGCTTCAGGCGTTACCCAGTTAACAATTACCGTTTTACCTCCTCTCTGGCTTACCAAAACCGCCTTATGTATATATGGCTTTTTGTTTCTTCTACTATTGTATCTATCCAAACGACTGGTAGAGCAACGACAGCGAATCCGGTTTGAATATGAACAACAGCGAAAAGAAGCACTTCGGATGCATGAGCTGGATCAGCTTAAAATTCAGTTCTTTACCAATGTCAGCCATGAGTTTCGTACACCTCTGACTTTGATCCTTTCACCTCTTGAACGATTGTTACAACACTCGACTGATCCACATCCATATGAAGTGTCGGGGCTGTATAACCAGTTGCGTTTGATTGATCGAAATGCTAAACGATTATTGAATCTTGTCAATCAGTTGCTGGACCTGCGAAAAATCGAACTGGAAAAGATTAAGCTTGCTCCCAGTAGAGGAGAGGTGATTGGTTTTATTCGTGATACAACCCTGGCTTTTTCAGATCTGTCTGAGAAAAAGCGGTTGAGCCTCTCTTTTCATTCAGAAGTAGAGGAACTGTATATGGATTATGATGCTGATAAGCTGGAAAAGATTCTTTTTAACCTTTTATCCAATGCTTTCAAATTTACACCTGAAGGTGGAAGGGTATCAGTCTATACGACGATTAACTATAAAGATGCTGTTCCTCTTCTGCAGATTGATGTTCAGGATTCTGGCATAGGTATTGACCCAGGAATGGAAGAGAAGATCTTTGACCGCTTTGTACAAAATGAAATTCCTACCAGTATGATCAATCAGGGGAGTGGAATAGGTCTTTCTATTACCAAAGAGTTTGTGAATCTGCATGGTGGTAAAATTTCTGTACAGAGTAGCCCTCAGCAAGGAAGCTGTTTCACTGTTTGTTTACCCATAAGAAGAGAAACTAAAACAGATCAACATGACAATCTACCCAAAGAGATTTCAAAAAAAGGAACTGTAGCTTTTGAAGATATGCAGTTACTTTCAACACCTGTCTCTGAGAGTAAATCTGCACCAAATCGTAAAATACCAACCGATACTGTGCTGGATGCTACAATCCATTGCGAAAGCACAACCAGTGATGAAAAGGCTACAATTTTGCTGGTAGAGGATCATGAAGAGTTTCGTGAGTATCTGAAAGAGAGTCTGTGTGACAGATACCGGATTGTAGAGGCGAAAAATGGGGAAGAGGGTTGGCAGAAAGCCTTAAGTGAATTACCAGATCTGATTATTTCCGATATTATGATGCCACAGATGAATGGACTTGAGTTGTGCCGGCAAATAAAATCGGATGTAAAAACAGCCCACATTCCTGTTTTATTGCTTTCTGCCCGGAGTGAGGAAGAGCAACAACTGGAAGGATATCAGACAGGGGCACAGGATTATACAGAAAAACCCTTTCATTTTGGAATTCTTGAATCAAAGATCAAAAGTCTGCTTAGTCAGCAGCAAGCCGCACGCAATGCCTTTACTCAGCAGATTCGTATTCAGGGCAAAGACATACCAATTACTCCACTGGATGAAAAGCTAATCCGAAAAGCCATTGGAATCGTAGAGAAGAATATGTCAAACCCGGACTTTTCTGTGGAAACGCTGAGTCTGGAGTTAGGGATGAGCCGCATCCATCTGTATCGTAAACTACAGGCAATAACCGAAAGATCTCCTCTTGATTTCATTCGGGTGATTCGTCTGGAAAGATCCCGTCAGCTGCTGGAAGAAAGCCAGTTGACCATTGCAGAGATTGCCTATCAGGTAGGATTCAACAACCCAAAATACTTTGCCAAATACTTCAGGCAACATTTTGGAGAGTTACCTTCTGCCTATCTGACACGTAAGCGAAGTCTTGTGAATGGATAGCGGAAAGTGAAAACTCATCTTGTTATTTTTTGCATTGTGATTGTGGTCTGTGAATAGATTGACTGGTATTCGAATAGTTGTCGATTTTGAACAGAATACCAATCACTGACAAAAATGACTGTAAGTTCGGTCATTCTGTAGAATGTACTTCCAGTCAAAACTAAAAGCGAACAGAAATATGGTCAAACCCAAAACTGAACATCGTTTTGGCCATTTTGTAAACTGATTTGAACAATGGTCACTTTTTCCGCTGAACATTTTTACAATCACTTTGCCATTGATTAGGAAAATGACCGGACTTCCAGTCAGAGTTTATTCCCCTATCTAAGCCTCAACAAGATTTTCCTGTAACTCCTTCTGCAGTTGCCCTATGCTAAAATGATGGTTGTACTTTCAAAATCCTTCACAGTTTTGTAGATATAATTCCATGTAACATTTGGATACCTATTGTGTAACATTTGCATACCATCCTCAATGCGTCTTCCAGTTAGTTTTGCATAAACAGCCAGCCAAATAAAAGCATTACTATATAGATATATGTGAAACTATCTTTTAGTAATAAAGTGTGATGCGAAATTTTATACCACCAATTCTTTATGAAGAGAAATTTTACGCTTTTCTGCGTCATGTTACTTGCTTTGTGTATATCCATACCATTTGTACAAGCACAAAGCACTTCCCAGACATTCTCCATTCAGGGAAAAGTTACTGAGGGAAAAAGCAATGAACCCTTGCCGGGTGTGTCTGTCCTTCTAAAAGGAACCAATCAGGGCACTACTTCGGACACAGAAGGTCGCTATTCTATTGAGGTAACCAAAGGAGCTATTCTTGTATTCTCCTTTATTGGCTATAGCTCAAAAGAGGTTACAATTGCCAATCAGACTACCATTGACATCTCACTTTCTACCGATGAGCAACTTCTGTCAGAGGTAACAGTTACGGCCCTGGGGATTAAGCGTGAGAAAAAGGCTCTGGGATATGCTGTTTCGGATGTCGGCAGTGAAAATATTGCCAATAATGGTGAGACTAATCCAATTGCTTCCATTGCTGGAAAAGTAGCAGGTGTAAATATTTCATCTACCACAGCTGGTCCTACAGGTTCAAGCCGGGTAGTGATACGGGGTATTAGGGAGTTGCAGGGAAGCAATCAACCTTTATATGTGATTGATGGAGTACCTGCTGTAAACGGAAACATAGGAAGTGCCAGCCAATGGGGAGGATTCGATCTGGGAGACGGACTTTCGGATATAAATCCAAATGATATTGAATCTATTTCTGTATTGAAAGGTTCTGCCGCGGCTGCACTATATGGAAGCCGGGCACTGAATGGAGTTATTCTGATTACCACCAAAAACGGAAAAGCTAACAAAGGTATTGGAGTTGAATTTAATAGCTCGTTTACATTGGATCAGATTTCCACCCGTATGGATGCCCGTCAGAAAACCTATGGGCAGGGCAATGATGGTATCTTTCCGACAGATCCTTTACAGGCACGTAACATCACCAGCAACTGGGGACCAAGTTTTAAAGATTTTGAAACCATCACTCAAGCCGATGGTACAGTAAGACCTTATCGGTACATGGATGATAACATCCAGGGATTCTTTCGGACAGGTAAGACCTTTATGAATACACTTGCTGTCTCTGGCGGAAAAGATGGCAATACTGTTCGGTTGTCCTACTCCAATATTACTAATGAAGATATTGTACCCAAAAGCGGATATGATAAAAACATTTTTGCTATCCGGGCTACTTCCAAGATCACAGAAAAACTTTCGGTAGATACAAAGATCAATTATACTCTTGAACAGGTACGTAACCGACCGGCTCTAACGGATGAGGTAACCAATATTGGCAATGGCTTGCTGGGGCTGGCTGCCAACTTTGATCAGGCCTGGCTCCAGGATTATATGAATCCAGATGGTACCTACAAAAACTATACAGGCAATATCTATCGTGCCAATCCTTACTGGACGCTGAACAAAACGTTTAACCGTAGTTCGAAAGAAAGAACCGGAGGGTATATTAATCTTACATATAAACTCAACCAGCTGTTTAGTTTGAATCTGCAGGCCGGAACGGACTTCTTCTCATTTACTCACGAAAACTTCTATGACAAGTATACCCCTGCTTATGATGGCGGGGCATTGAATCAACTTTCAATGAATACCAAAGAAACCAATTTTCAGGGGTTACTGAATTTTAACAAGGATCTGAGTTCAACTCTGAAGCTTTCTGCTATGCTTGGAGCCAACCTGATGAAATACCGTAGTAAGGGCAATAACATTTCAGGTACTCAGATCATCGAACCAGGTACAGCCAATTTAGTGAATTTCTCAGAGAAACTTATTCAGCCTTTTGATAACCGGAAAGAAATCCAATCGGTCTTTGCCAGTGCTCAATTGAGTTACAAAGAGTTTCTATTTTTGAACTTACAGGGAAGGAATGACTGGGCTTCAACATTACCACCCCAGAACAATTCATTCTTCTATCCTTCGGTTGATGTTAGCTTTGTGCTTTCTGATGCCTTTCAATTAAATTCACCTATCTTATCTTTTGCTAAGCTGAGAACTTCGCTTGGACAAGTAGGAAGTGATTTTGATCCGTATAAGACAACCTTCGCTTATAGTTTAACAGGTCGTACCATACGAGGTTATCCAATGGGAGAAATTTTGGGAGGTTCTATTCCCAATGCCCAGCTAAAACCTCAGATCAAGACTTCCTTTGAGGTTGGTGCCGATGTTCGTTTATTTCAAGACCGCATTGGAATTGATCTAACCTATTACGATGAAGTGACCAATGATGTACTGCTGGATATTACAGTTCCTGAAACAACAGGTTTTAACACCGCTTCCCTGAATGCTGCCAAACTTAGAAACCGTGGTGTTGAATTATTGCTGACCACTACACCTATACGTTTGGATAATGGTTTCCAATGGGATCTGTCTCTAAACTTTGCGAAAAACGTCAATAAAGTGGTGGAATTGAGTGATCTGCTGGAAACCTTTACAGTGGCAGAAGCTCGCTGGGCAGGGGCTACGATCATTGCTGAGAAAGGCAAGCCTTTTGGTACGATCAAAGGCAATGGCTTTTTACGGGATGAGAATGGAAACCGTGTCTTTAACAGCAGCAATGGAGAACCATTACCTACTACTCAACCAATCTCATTAGGTAATACACTGCCTAACTGGACTGGAGGAGTGATTACATCAGTATCCTACAAAGGATTTCAGATCAAAGCCGCTATCGATATCCGTATGGGAGGAGATATTTTCTCTATGAGTAATATGACTATGCACATGAATGGTTCTCATGCCAACACAGAGGCGGGTCGTGATTCATGGAATGAATACCAGCAGGAAAGACAGGCGGCACAGCGTGCTGCGCAACAAGCTGGACAGGAAGCGAATGTGGACGATCCAACCAGTCCTTATTATGTGGATCGTGCCAACAGAGGATATATTGGGGTAGGAGTGAACCAGGAAGGTGATGTAAATAACATTGCTATCAGTCCGGCTGCTTACTGGCAGAGTATTGGTAACAACATTCCTGAGCCATTTATTTACGATGCGAGCTATATCAAGCTTCGGGATCTGGGTTTGAACTATACTTTCTCAAGCAATCTGCTTAAAAAGACTCCTTTTAAAACCGTCACGCTGGGAGTAATTGGACGTAACCTATGGATTATCCATAAAAATACGCCAAACATTGATCCTGAATCCAATTACAACAATGGAAACGGACAGGGATTTGAATACGGTTCACTACCTGGACGCAGACGGTACGGATTCAATCTGATTGTGAAGTTTTAACGTTATCCGAAGGTTTTTAAAGAAAGATTCCATTATGAAATCAATATATTATACTCCACTTATTATACCCAGACGTTTTTTGCGTTTGTGTGCTTTACTGGTGCCTGTTTTATTTCTGGCAGCCTGTACCGATCATTTCGAAGACCTCAACAAAAATCCAGCAGGATTCCCAACCATTTCTCCAGGTGTGCAGCTAACCAAAATCCAGGCGGATTTATCTGGAAACCGGGAAGATGTGTGGCGCTATGATCTGGCAATCAGTTCTCCGTTGATTCAGCACCTGGCTGGTTCGTGGTGGACGCAGCATGGCGGGCAATACCGTATTCTGGATAAAGGACAATGGTATACTCTTTGGGAGACTACCTATCCACGCGATCTGAAAAACGTTCAGGATCTGGTTGAGCGGACAACAGGCGATCCAGCCCTTGTCAATATTAATTCGGCAGCCCGTATTATGCGGGTATATATCTACTCCCGTTTGACAGATGTATATGGTGATATTCCTTACTCACAGGCAATTAAAGGGTATACTGAAAAAATATTCCTTCCTAAATATGATAGTCAGGAAGAGATTTACACCAATTTCTTTAAAGAGTTAGATGAGGCTGTGAAAGCGATGGACCCTGCCAAAGGAAATGTACAAGGGGATGTGTTCTATGATGGCAATGTCGACAAATGGATTAAGTTTGGTAACTCACTACGGTTGCGGCTTGGATTTCGTCTTACTAAAATCAAACCTGAACTGGCTCGTCAGCAGGTAGAAGCGGCGATTGCCGGAGGGGTAATGGGTAGTAATACGTATTCATGTGTGATGCGCCATGAGTCGATCAATTTTACGATAGGCGATAATCGCGGTAACGGACGTTCGCAGGTATTTCAGGCAGATGTTTCTTCTTCCGGTTTTCGTCTGACCAATACGCTCGTAGACTATATGAAGGCTACAAAAGATCCAAGATTAACTATCTATGGTGGCACCTATCTGCCTGTGAACGGAAGCGAAGCGATTGATAATAGTAATAACCTGGATATAACGCCTTATTTACAGGAAGGTCTTGCTTATGGCGCTATGTCCTGGAATGTATGGATGCCAGATCAAACTATTACACTGGCCTCTGGGGATAAGGTAGTGGTACCAACGGCGTATCGCAGAATGCAGCCAAGCAAATATGTAGCTGCATTGAATGCTCCTTTCTTCCATCTTACGTATGCAGAGGTAGAATTATTGCTTGCTGAAGCTGCTGCCAGAGGCTGGGGCGGACAGACAGACGCAGAAGGACATTTTATGAAAGCTGTTCAGGCTGCCTGTGAAAGTATGAGCAGTTATCCGAACGCCCCAACCATTTCACAAGCTTCTATTGATGAGTTAAAAGGAAGCTTTACACCTTTTCCAACAACATTTGACGACCAGATGGAGGCCATTCATGGACAAATGTGGGTGAATTTCTTTCTCAATGGCACAGAAGCCTATGCCAACTATCGTCGGACAGGCTACCCCAAGCTGGTTCCTTTTACCTCTGTAGACTGGTATACCAGTGGTACAAATGGTGTAATGCCTCGCCGCTTCTTTTATCCCGAATCCGAGGCCGTACAGAACCCTACCAACTATACAGATGCGGTTGGTCGCCTGGGCGGACAGGATGACTGGTTAAAAAGGGTATGGTGGGATAAGGAAGAATAATCATCCAACAAACTGTTGACCATACTTTAATTACCTAATTTGTTTGCCGCATCTATGCGATCTGTATTTGCTTTCTCCTTTCATATCTTATTGACTTTTGTTCTTGGTATAACCTTCACCGGTTGTACCAGGGACGATACCGACCCAGCTAGTAAACTGGAATCAACCCATGTTCTTACCCATGAAAATTTACCTCTTTCAGTGCACATAAAGTGCAGCTTTACCCAATCTGCCAGTGCCAGAATAAAGTACTGGCCAGCTACAGAGAATGAAGCAGGGGCCATTGTATCAGCCATTTCGGATGTAAAAAGAAATCATACCTTTTCTGTTTTTGAACTTAAGGAAAAGACCGCTTACCATTACAAAGTGATACATGTTTCTGAAAACGGGACAGAAACAGACGCTGGACAGATTCAGCATTTTACCAGTGGTACCCTGCCTGCATGGCTGGCAACTTATTACACACAGGATCAGAATGTTTTGCAGGAGAATTTGCCAGGTTATTACCTATTTGTACCTGCCAGCAAACCCAATGGCTTGTTTCTGGTAGATAAGACAGGAAAGATTGCCTGGTGTTGGTCACCTCCATCCAATACTATGGTGAAAACTGCCCGATTCACGCCAAAAGGATCACTGCTGATTCTGATTGATGAGAATTCCAATCCAATGGCTGATGGTAATGTTTTACTGGAAACAACGCTGGCAGGAGATACATTATCTTATTTCCGGATGGGTGAAAAAGGATTTGATAAATCTGTTCATCACGATATCCAGATGGATGAAAACGGAAATATCATCGCAATTACCAATGAAATGCAGAATGGATTTCCTGGAGATGGAATTCTGGTGCTTAATAGCCAGGGACAAAAAATATGGGAATGGTCAACCTTTAGTGAACTGACCCAGATTGACCCTGCTACCTATGCCCAACCATGGGGAAATTCACTGGTGATTGATAAGGATCATAATTACATTGTTTCTTTCCGTGCCCTTTCTCAGGTTTGGAAGATTAATGCTACTACAGGAAAAGTGATGTGGAAGTTGGGCAAAAACGGGACTGTAAAAATGCCAGAGGGCAGTCAGTTTATGTTCCAACATTTTGCTCATCGTAATGCCAGCGATGACATTATGCTGTTTGACAATGGGGCAGCTGCAAGGCCTCATACCCGTATCCTTTCTTTTACACTCAATGAATCGACATTGGAGGCAACTACTAAAATCAACCTGACACTACCCAATGATGCCTATTCTGTTATCATGGGAAGTACCGGCTTGCTCCCGGATGGGAACGTGCTGTCTGCTAGTGCGATGACTGGTAAACTGCTTAAAACAGATCTCACAGGAATACCTGTCTGGACATTGAAGACCGCAAGTCCAATTTACAGAGCAGAATATATTACCAATCCTTTCGGAAAATGAAAGAGTAGGACAAGCACCCTGCCCTTTCAAAATTAATATTCAATTTATGCGGGTTGCTGCTTTCTGACAAGTCTGAGTGCCTTATTTCGGATAGAAATGTGTTGATGAATATGTTTGTCCTCAATAAATCGCTTCTCAAACACCTTCAAGATATCCCATTCGGTAATTACTCCCAGTAAATCTTTTGTATCTCTTTCTACAACAGGCAAAATACTTTGGTTTGATACAAGCATTCGTTCGAGGGCTGTTTCAAGGGAATCCTCCAAATAGGCTGTAGCCATATTCTGTTCCATTACCGAACTAACCTCTTGATCGCTATCCTCCACCTTGTCTAACATGTGTTTGTCAATCATACCTACTAGAGATCTATCCTGCTGTACTAGTATCCATTTTTGGTCTTTATTGCTACCTGATTGTTTATCAGCTTTGAGAAGATCTGCTATTCTTTCATTGATTGAGGCAGTTAAAAACCTTTCTTCTACAGGACGGACTATAGTGGCGACTGTACTTAGCTCCAATACATCTGGACGATAATTCTCAGGCAAAGGAATGCCTCTTCTTTTGATCTTTTCGGTCATTATCGTAGTTCTCATCAGGATAAACGAAACTAGATAGGCTGTTGAGCAAGCTGCAATCAGTGGTAACAATGTGCTTTCCTGCATAGTAGTTTCTACAGCAAATACAATAGAAGTAAGGATAGCTCGTGAAGCTCCTGCGAACAACGCTGCCATACCCACCAGTGCTGCCAGTGGAATGAAAATAGCAACTTGAGGAAACAATTGTTGAATGCATGTGCCTAGTAAGCAACCTAGTGCGCTTCCCATTGTCAGCAATGGCGCTAATGTTCCCCCAGATGTACCACTGCCTAATGCAATAGCCCATGAAATGAACTTCCAGAAACAAAGTGAAATCAAAATAGAAAGTGGAAGGCTACCTGAAAGAGCATCCGTAATATTGTTATATCCTACACCAAGAGTTCGGGGGGCAATATAGCCAACTATACCTACAGCAATACCTCCAATGGCAGGCCACCACATCCAGTGAATAGGCAGCTTTTCAAAAAGGTCTTCTATCCAGTATACGGCTTTGGTTACAAACACAGACGCTAATCCAACCACAATCCCAATGGCTGCATAGGCAATAATTGCCGTTGTAGTGACTGCTGGTACTTGTGTCATACCAAACACAGGAAGAGACGAAAACAAAACAAAGTGCATGCAGGCTCCTGTAATACAGGCAATCATTACTGGCAGAAAGCTTTTCGCAGAAAACTCAAACAGCAACAATTCAATAGCCAGTAAAATAGCTGCGAATGGGGTACCAAAAATGGCAGTCATACCTGCACTTGCTCCAGAAGCTAATAGTATTTTCCGTTCCTGGGTAGTAATATGCAGAGTCTGACCACAGAAAGAACCTAGTGCACCCCCTGTTGAAATGATCGGACCTTCTGCTCCAAACGGTCCTCCAGTACCGATTGAAATGGCTGCCGATAGGGGTTTGAGAATCGTAATCAGCGGATGTATTTTACTTTCTCCTGCCACAATCTTTTCCATCGCTTCCGGAATGCCATGTCCACGAATAGCACGTGATCCGAATCGGGCCATTACCCCTACAATTAATCCCCCAAGTACAGGAATAAAAATGACACCATAGCCAAGCGTATTTTCGGCAGGAGAGGATTCATGAAACGAAATATGTCCGAAGAAAAACAAATTGGTAAATAGTCCGATAAGCATGACAAGTACCTTTGAGATTCCTCCCACGATGATGGCGTTGATAAAGGCCAGACCTGTAATAAAAAGAATCCGTTTGACGCTTGTTGAATGTGTATTTACTGAAGTATCTGTATGAGAAGAAGAATTTAATGGAGAGAGAATGTTGCCACTAGTGTGTGGTTTTGTTGTGTCTGACATTTTGTGTATCTGATTACGTTACTATCCGGTTGATTGTTGAAGCTGGAAAAGTAAATCCTAATCCGATAGTTAAAATTGACTTATGTCAAATACACCTAAATAAAGTGGTAAGCACTTAGTACTAAAGAACCTATACTGCTGATTTTACGACAGGTAGAGACTAAATAAAAACAGAGACATGTTTCTCAATACTTGCTAGTTGTTCATGTCCACTAATTTCAAGACTTCTGCCTCTGCTAGTAATAAGCCTTTCCTGTTTGATAACCTTTAGTGTTCTGGCCAGCGTTTCGCTGGATGTGCCAATCAAACAAGCCAGATCTGCTTTTGATAAGCCAATCCGGATAGGCCAGGTCAATCGGTTATCAGCTACATGACTGTATTTTTTAGCCAGAATTAAAATAGTCAACAAGAGCCTCTCTCTGACAGTAGTTTTGGCCATGATAGAAATTGTGTTAACCCAAACTGTAAATTCATGGCTTAGGTATTTTAGCAATACATTGGATAACACTGCTGATGACTCAAGTACTCTCTGAAAATCCTTTTTAGGAACAAACACAATCGTACAAGGCTCCAGTGTGGTTCCACTAACAGGATATGTTTCACCAGATAATAATGGACGATAGCCAAAGAGTTCTCCCGCTCCATGAATGGCAATGATTTGCTCCCATCCGTCTGCATCACTCTGCGAAATTTTTACTCTTCCTTTTTTTAGGATAAATACTCCTTTGGGATAGGTTCCTTCTTCAAACAGTCTGATTCCTCGCCCAGAGCGGGTTTCTATACTATTGGCATATAACAGCGTCTTTTCCTGTTCACGTAGGGACTCATCAATAGGAGCACAGGTAAAATAGAATGAGGATATATCCATAGGTAGCTTTGTTTGCCAGGGCAAAATAAAGCAAATTGATCAAAAAGAGTATCAAAAGAGGATGTGCACATCCTTACATTTAAAATACAGCTTATTTTGAAAATTAAAATGTACTCGCAAAGGCTCAGCTAATAGCAGGAGACAAGAAAGGTGCAATAAATAGCTATCAGACATCACTGAAAAAATACAATGGTTCTGACAATAAGGCATTGGAGGAACTAAAGAAGTTACAGTAAAAGCCTTATCTTCTGGAATATAGAGTAAAAGAGTTGATGCCGGTGTAATAACTTTGATTTTTGTGCGTTACTTATGTTGTGCTGAATAGGGTTTTACTGGTATGCCATTGTATTCTATACATTATACACACCAAAACTAACTACCATGCTTCTCTTTGTCAGAGGAAAACTGTATCTTTTTTTATCTGTATCTGTTTTTTTCATCTTCTCTCCACTTTTTGCCCAATTTAGTCTGAACTTGGAGTTTGAACCTTATTCTCAGAATCATTTACTATTACCATTATGGGACAATCTGAAAGATGTTTCCTTACAATATGACACTGTTATAAAATATACAGGGAAAGGAAGTCTTTTGCTAAATGCAGAAAAACCAGTTAATCACGGTTCACTATGGACAAATGCCTTCATTACAAAAACATTTAAAAATAATATTATTTCCATATCTTTTTGGGCGAGAAGTAATGAATTCAATGGATATGTTTATCTAACTGCAACTTCAAGCAATAACCAAAGCAGTTTCTTTAGTCATGTAGTGAAAGAAGATAGCACTATTGGATTTAGCTGGAAAAAAGTGCAATTGGATCTACCATTTTCAGCTCAGGCAGAAAAGTTAAGCATATCCATTGGGTTTATGGGAAAAGGTAAAGTATGGATAGATCATTGTCAAATAATTAGCCAGGATAAAGAGTATCAAGATATTCCTTTTCCAGGCAGTGAAATAATTCATGATTCCTCCCTGTCTTTTTATGAACCAGATCTTTCTTTTGAGAACAGTGATAAGAATCGCAGACTGCTCAAACAAATTAACATTCAGGCAGATTCAATAAATACTAATCGGGATAGGAAAAGTCTAAAGGTACAAAAAATTCAGCCTGCTAACTCTGTTCTGCTTCAGGCAATCTCTCTGGATACTTTATGGGGAAAAACGATTTCTATAAAAGGTACAGTAAAAAATTCTTCTTTCAAAATCCCTTCAATGTATATATCATTTTTCACCGAAGATAAACGTTTTAATAATTATTGGGAACTGTACGAATACAAAGAATTTCCTATCCAACAGGTATTCTCTTCTAATTCAGAAAAAGAATGGCAGGAATTTTATTTTGAGACACCTATTCCAAGCAACACCTTTGTCAGGTACGCCAGCATTGGTATCGTTACACCAGATAGTTCTATATTCTGGCTGGATAATATACTAATTACGATTGATGGAAAAAAAATCTCTTCAGAGATACCTCCATCCCCTCCAACATTAGCAGAAACGTCCTGGTTAAAAAAAGCTATTATTCCGCTTAAGTCCACTTCACCTTCCGAACCCCTGACAGATCTGCTAGCTCTGAATGAAAGAATAGGCAAAGCTAAAATTATTGGACTGGGAGAAAACACACACGGTTCACATGAGACTTTTCAGATGAAGCACCGCCTGATTCGCTGGCTGGTCGAACAAAAAGGATACAACGTGATTGCTTTTGAGGCAGACATGGCAGCTTCCGAAGCCGTGAATGAGTATGTACTCAACGGAAAGTCAGATGCACAGAAGGTGTTGAAAGAGTTAGGCTTCTGGACATGGAATGTAGAGGAGATTTTAGCATTGATTACCTGGATGCGGCAATACAATATGGCTCATCCCAAACAAATGGTCCAATTTAAAGGGTTTGATATGCAGTCTCCCTGGAAGGCTCTGGCTTCTTTAAAGGAATATTTGCCGGCTAAAGATACCCTTACCTGGCACTCACTGAAAAAGAGGATGGAGAGAGTGGTGGCCATCCGCCGATTTGTCCCTGCTACAGATACCAGTATTGTGGCTGCACTGCAAGCTCTGAGAGAGGTTAAAACCACATTTCTGATTCGGGTTGCTAAACATTCACTCAGTCAGAAAGCCGTCATTGAACAATATTTCCGTCAGATCGAACAGGTTATAGAACTACGCCTAGTTGGAGAGGCTAACAAGTTCAGAGACGCCTGCATGGCAGAAAATCTGTATCGTACATTTACTTCTATTCCCGATGCCAGAATACTGGTATGGGCACACAATAACCATGTAGCTAAAGTTGGTTTCGATTTTCCTATGGGATACTGGCTGAAGAATCAATTGGGTGATTCCTATCAGGCTATAGGTTTTACCTTTGATCAGGGAACGTTCCGTGGTATTTACAAAGACAGCCTTCAGGCAGCTACAGCACAAACAAGCGTGGCAGGAAGCTTTGAATCTTATTTTAAGACAACACAGGTTCCTTTGTTTTATCTGCCGTTGCATAAAGTCCCTCTGGTAAAAGAGAATCAGTGGCTTCACCAGCGGTTATTATTCAGAGATGTGGGAGCCGAATCATTCAATGACGATTTTACCAGACACAGTCTGCTTACAGAATTTGATGGATTGTTATTTTTACAGCAGTCTACCCCGAGCAGAGCGGTCAAAAATAGCAGTAAGTAGAAATTTTGCCAAGTTACAGCTCGAATCTGGAGTTTAGGAATCACTATCTGATCTTTCCGGAAAGTGATTCCTTCTTACATCTATTTTCTGCCCGATTTTTCCTTAGGAGTAATTCCAATTTGAGAAGGATCAATACCAGCTTCTTTTAAAACCATCTCTGCTCTGAGAGTTTGTTCGGTTTTGTATCTTCCTTCAAAATAATTCTGATTCCAGTAGTCCATAACAGCCATTGCATGACGGATTGTAGGAGTAATTTGTATAGATTGTTTCATTGTGCTAGTGTTATATTGTGAGTATTTTGCTTTAGAGTATGATACAAAAATATAACACACTGGCTAGTAGTGCATTGTGTTTTAGTAGTGCACCTGACCTATGTAAGAAAAACAGGTGGAGAAATGACCTGTTAGAGCCTGGATGGGAAATAATGACGCAAAATGGGCAATTTTAGGTTTTATTGATCCTTTTTAGCAGATGTATAAGAAAGAGAAAGTGGAAATAAATTGATAATCAGATACTAAAATTCGGTCTTTTATACTATATATAGACAAGAACAGCTCTAAGAACCGGATTGGGTCAATAAAAATCCGGTTACCTATTGCTTCTTCCTGGCGAAAAGATATTTCTTGGTGTACAAGCTATTTTTCCACTGATTCAGCGAAAATGTATCCCAAACAACAAAGTTGACAAACAGTCAAACATGAGTCATTTTGTGAAAAAATGCCATTAAGAAAAGATAATAAATGTCACAAAGAGAGTTGTGATAACTTCAATCGCGTGTGGTGGTGTAGGTGCGTAGGGATAAAAATTCCGCGGGCTTAGCGTTGGCCCTGAGGGGCGAAGCTTTGGAATTTTTTGCTAGCACACAAATCTGGCTCACCAAATTCTCATTTGGCACCCCTCTTTTGGGCAAGCAAAAAAGTGACACAGCGATAAGAAGAGTTATGTTCTGAACTTTAAACTAACTTGGGAAGAATAAAGCAAAAAAGGAAGAAGCCACAGGAAGAACAATGAAAGGGATGTTAAAGAAATGAAGGAAGAAACAGCTCTCCCAAGCCCACACTTATGAAAGGAATAGGCTTGGGTTTTATTCAAATCCAAAATTCAGTATGACTCATTTGCTATTCTTTTGTATATACCCCACTGATAGAAGTTTCAGGAGGACAGGCACAGAAGTAAGAGTCCGTAAGCATGAATACCTGCATTTGCTTCTCTCCAAACCAGAAGATTGCCTTGCAAGATCCTAAAGACCCATCAAAAAGTATATCCTCAAAGTAACCAATCCCCTTCTTGTAGGTTATTGTACCAGATGTGTTGCAGCCCAGATTATCTTCACGTCCTGTTTTCATGTCCGTAGTAAATTCAAAATGTATCGGATCTATCTTTTTAAAGGAGATATAGCCATGTAGTGTATCATTGCCATACGAATAGGCATTTCCCGGAATAGAAAACGTTTTGGAAGGTTCGGTTCGCTGAAAGGTAATCATTGTTTTATCCTTTTTGTATAAAGTCAGCGTATTGTAAATGGTAATACCAGATTGCATGCGAACCGGACTTTTCCAGGATAACTCAGTAAATGTAGAGTCCAAAAGCTTCACTTTCTGATTTTTTATAGGCACATCCTCGTCTATTTGTAGTAAATCTACTTGTTGATTCTCTTCCAGCATAAAAAAGTCCAGCCCTTCTAAAGGAGTAACTACAATCAGTTTTTCTGTAGATGCACTTACAGGTTTATAATACGTTACTTCAAATTTGGGGCTTGCTGTAGGTTGAGAAGCTATAGCAGCTTGGAATACAAGAGAAAAAAACAGTGAGAAGATATACTTGTATGACATGTAAGTCTGGTTTTGGTGTAATATGAGAAATCCTGGAAAAGACAACAGTTATTCAAAATGAACCGACATAGAAGCAAAACTGATAACCATCTTATCAAATTTACGAATTAGGTCCTGCCCAATGTTTCCTGCAAGATGTCCTTCATCCGTTCTGATGGGTTCTTTGTAGACTTGAACATTTTCTATTTTAACAGGTTTGTTATTGATAGAAGGAACAAAGTTAATCAGATACCCCTGTTTACGAATGTTGCCCCCAGCTCCTCCAAACTGAAGCTCTTTCTCCTTGTAGTTTTTCTCAATTTCATTTCTGTGCTTCTCAAAATAGGTTTTATAGAGTAAAGTACTATTTGCACCAGTATCAAATGTATAGTTGTCTCCATCTAACTCAATGATTGGAGTTAAAAAATCAAGTGTCAGATTCTGATTGGGAAAATGGCCAGGTTGTAACGGAACAATGAGTTCTTCTGATCGTGTAATCTGTATTTCTTTCAGTGCTTCAATTACTGGAAAACCAAGGATACCCTGTATTTGATACTGAATAGAAGGTACTGCCAGGGCTGAGTCAGGAAATACTAGAAAAACCGCATCTTGTACCTGAATATGTCCTAAGTTCAACTGCGGACATACAGCTATCTGTGATTTTACAGTCTTACCTGTTATCGCAATCACATCAATCATTCCTTCCATAAACTGCATTCCACACTTTTTTGCCATTGATTCAGTCACAGTTGAAATATTGGCACCTGTATCAAAAACAAAATCAACACTATCTTTCTTTGCTGTACCTGTTCCGGAATAGCTCACATGTATATTTGCCAGCCCCGCTTTGTCTCTTTTGATTTTCAGTGTTGTGGTTGTGGAAATATGAACCTGTTGCTTAGGCTGTCCGGAAAGCGACTTCCAGATAAGGCGGGTATTGGCAAAATCTTCCTGCTCTGCTTTAGATAAGAATCTATTGTACTGATTCATAACTTGATTCAGGGTAGTAAAAGCTTCTTTGTATTCAAATAGTTTTCCATGGTTATTCTGCTTTATCACAAGCAACTTGCACTTTACCGAATCAGGCAATGTTTTGTTGAATTGTTGAAAAAGTTGGTTGATCTTCTGGTTGGAGGATGTAAGTCGGTTAAAGACATGATCCAGGTTTGCTTCCAGAACAAGTTGATGTTCTTTGGATAGTATTACTTTTTTTGTGTGATATACATTGCGTGCTACAAAAAAATCTTTCTGAGTAATCAGGCTGTCAATATGTTTGAAAGTAATCAGCGACTTGTTGGATTGTGCTATACAGGAGATTGTAATCAGCAAAATCCAGTTCGTTAAAAGTATTCTTTTCATTTGAGGTAGATAGTTTGTTTGTATGGGTGCTAAATTATATGAGCTTAAAAACTAGTTGGTTGATTTTGAAACAAGAATCATGAATGAGCAACAAGCTGTAATTGCTGTTCATTCTGAAACACAAATACCCCATTTGGAATGAGGGATAACATAATGCTAATGAAATCCTTGTAATGGTTACAAGTTAATGTGTTTTGATGGGCAATCAGAGTGGTCAATACACATTCAAATGCTTTACCAGGAAACAAAAGAAAGTTCAACCTTCCTACTGGGTCCTCTATCAACAGCTCAATAGCTTCTTCCTCTGCCTTATACAGAACGATTAGAAAAGACGTAGAACCATAGTAATCAAAAACAGCTTCATATGGCACCCATCCGCCCTCTTCAAACAAGAGATTGGTTTTACGTCCTTCCCACCCTGCTCTTTCCAGAGATGTACGGATCTGTATTAACTGCAATCTGTGAATATCCTCCAATTCTGACTTGCGCATAGTAATTACTTTTTTCAGGAAGTAGAAAATCAATAGGTAGAAGTCTGTCAGAAATGTCTGCAAGGTAAGCTAACTACTATTTATTCTATAAAAAGCACCGTATACAAAGTATATACAACCTCAAAAAACAGGTTAAACAGACAACAGGATCTCTCTTACTTATTCTAACTTGCAGCCAGTATATTTTGCATTCAGATAGTTGATTTTTAATGGAACAACCCAAGATCTCTTTCTTTCGCCAAATCAGAAAACTTTTAGTCTCGGCTTTTCTAACTATTGTTGCATTGATTACCTGTTTTCTACTTTTTTTCAAGTTCTATATAGAATGGATGATTCTACCTTTTCTGATTATATTAATCAGTGTTGGAATTTGGTGTATCCGCAAACGCAGGAAAGTAATCGGATGGGGTATTTTTCTGGGTCTGGGTATAGCAGTAACAATAATTATCCTTGCCCTTTCAGGTTTAAACTATGTACGTTAATTTTCTTATGGTCTTCTCTATTCTACTCTCTTTCCTATTCTCAATGACAACATATGCCCAACCTATCAAAAATCAAATTCGCTTTCTGGAAGAACTTATTACTTCCCTGAAGGAAAAACAGCAACCTCTTTCTTCAGAAGAACAGTTAAGAGTGATGATTTTTCAGTCTGTTATATGCAATCTATGGAATGTACACTTTCTCAAAACTGGAGAAAAACCTCCATCCAACCTTCCGGCAGCATCCGAAACCAAACAAGCAGGCTTACAAATGCTAGCCAAACAGATTGAATACATGGAAGAACGTATGGCGTTGAGTGTAACCAATATGAGCGATTATCCTGAGAACTCCACTGAGTACAACTTTTATGCACAAAGCACCCTCATCCAAAACGACATTGTTGAGTCACTCCGTTTTCTGCAACATTCCGGATTTTACCAGTGATACAGCAGACTCACACTTCCACCAAAAGGAAGTATACCTACATCTGGCAGGGAGTTTATATGTAATGGACCTGGAACAGTCTGATACCCGGCATTCAGGTGAATAGAATAGGCTTTGACTGAATACCCTGCTGCCGCTCCCAGTTGTAGGATAGAGGTATTCATTGATACCCACCCCTGATAAGGAGCAGATTCTGTTTCACCTGATTCATATCTATCATCAAATGAGTCTTGTACATAATCTGAATGTCGAAGATGTGCTGCATAGTTATACTGCCAGTTGATCCAGGCACCAGCATACCAGTGATGCGTGCGATATCCGGGAATAAGTGTGAGCGCAGTACCGGCAGTAGTAATTCTTCCATTCGTATTTTTAGTAGTTGCCACAGTAGCAGATATACCAATGGTTACACCCCACTGTTGATAGAAAGACAAATAATCCGCTAGTCCTACCTTTCCTTCAAAAGTGTCTGGCTTTTTGAGAAGAAAGACTGGCGTAGCAACACTTGCCGTTAAAAGTGGAGTATGTTTGCCTATGGCAGGTAACTGCCATCCTCCGGTGAAACCTGTTTTGAGTGCAGGTGCCGCGCCCACCTGAATACCTGCCCAATGACTTTTTACAGATTCGGGCATCTGGTATACCTGGCTATATCCGTTTGCAGAAAGCAGGCAGGATGAAAAGATCAGAAAATAGTATAAGTAGTTTATCTTGTATAACATAGTGAAAGACCTCTGTGGTAAGTTGATAAAGTTTACTGAATGAAAAGCAGACTCATGAATGACTGTTACTGGTATTCATACAAATAACCTTTCATTGCCTGAATAGTCTGTTCAAACTGTTCGGCCAGATAACGATGTCCGGCATTTTCAATTTTTATCACTTTTGCATTGGCAAATAAGGGTTGATTATATGTTGTCTGGTTCGCAAACCCTAATCCGCTACAAGTGCCTCCCATAATCAGCACCTGATTGGGATAGTCTTTCAACCCAATGGAAAAGTCATAGGAAAATCCACTTTGTGCATTACCGATACGTTTGTTTCGAACCATCTCCACAAATCCACCAATGCGCCACACCGGCCAATCTGGAGGATTATTGCGATCACAGAAATACTTGGTCATATTGGATTTAAGCATCATCAAAGCTCTATAATCCAACTCCTCATGCGTTTTGGCTGGAAGGGCATCATTGAGTTGGGCCATTTCGTTCCATCCAGTGTTGGTGTAATCAAATTCAACCAGATCTTTCCAGATTTTGTCCATTGCCGATCCCTGTAAAACAAGCGGCTCTCCCAGAATTAACTGACGCACCTGGTCTGGGTGACGGGCTGTAAACATAGCAGCAGTGCCTCCTCCCATGGAATGAGCATAGAGCGTGATAGGTCTATCGGGTGCAAACAATGCTTTGACTTGTTCCACTTCCTCCACCTGTGAATCAAATGTAAATTCTGATTCAGTGATTCGTTCAGACAAACCACATCCACGCTGGCTCCACATCACTACATAATACTTATCGGACAGTATTTGAAGCACCCGGTAGCTCCGAATTTCATCATAGCTACCATGTAACACAAACAAAGGAGGGTTCTGAGGATCTCCATAGGTAAAGCAATGCAGACTTCGGGTATGACCGGCTACATTTACACTGATTTGGGACAATGCCGGGTCCTGATCTGTTGTGGGCGGAACCAGTGTACCCGGCTCATCAATAGACCGGCACCCCTGAAAGCTCAGGAGTAAAAAAAACAAGGATAAGATAGTTTTATACATAGTAAAAGTTGGTGTAGAGAATATGTATAGTTTGTTACTCTGTCAAAATTAATTGATCGCTGATTTCCTGTAGATGACTGCTGTCACTCAGAATTATGATCTTCCAATAGAAATTGAATGCATATTCTGGAAGTTGGGGAATAAAAGTATCTTTTAGATAAAAAAGGATCAAAAAAAGAGCGTTACAAAGTATATACACATAAGAAATACTTAGGTTTAAGTATAGAAGGAGGGAAACCGAATTTCTTTGGATATCAGAGGTGATAGGGTAGTCGCCATTATATCTAAAACCATGAAGTGACCTCTTTGCTATCAGGTATGTTATTGCTACTAATCCAGAATATCAGCTATGACAGAAACTGGATGTAATGATGACCTTAGCAAAATATTCTGTATCAATTATCACTATAACAAATCCAGCCTATCGATACACAGGCCGGACTTATTTAGAAAATGGAGAGATGAGTTATCTTTTGCTGTCTATAATAGCGAATACATATGAAACTAATCAAAATTGCAGTTAGAAAACATGTAATAGCAGGCACCATAAAAAAATAAATAGTACTTAAAACAGCAAATACATAGAAACATCCCATAATGGGAATTAACAGAGGAATATAAAGAGACTTGTTTTCTTCAATTTTGGAAGAAATCTGCCACAATAATATAGTCAGAAGTACCAATGTGGTAATTAGAAACAAACTCATTCCTTCGTAATTATCACTCAGACTTCGTAAGGAACCGCCATAATCGAAGGCGTGCTCATCCATTTGTTGCAGAATAGATTTTTTAACTGGATCAGTGGTATCTTTCCGGGTAAAATGTCCAATAGTATGTCCAATGGCAAAGAAACAGCTTAGTCCTGCAGAGATACGGAGTAATAGTTTGGATTTCATTGAGTAAGGATAGTTGGATAAAGAATAAACAAGTTTGTCGGTTTAGTCAGGTAGAAGACCAATTGTATTCTGTTATCGTCAATACCAAATGTGATATAGCCAGATTCAGAAGTAAGTCTGCTACAAAGATGAAAACAATAAAGCGTGTAGTATTGTAAAAAAGGGAAATGGACAGGTAGTAGATCTTCAGAGTACTAACCCAATTTATTCTTTGTAAAATATCCGACCAAACTCATTATCTGTTTCTGCATACCTCACAGGAGAATATCCCGTAAATCGTTTGAACTCTTTGATAAAGTGTGATTGGTCATAATAAAATTGGTACAGATCATCTTTGTAGAAAGAGGGTGAAGGAGCATTGGCCCATAGGTGATAAAATCGCTGAAAGCGAACAATAGCAGCCAGCGTTTTGGGTGATATGCCAATGTATTCATTAAATAACAGGCTTAGATAGCGTTTGGAGTACCCTGTTTTCTGTTCCAGTTCTTTAATTTCAATGCGTCCCTGAGATTTATAAATAGAATTTGTCACAAAGTCGACAATTCCCTGATGCTGATTTAGCACCAACAGTTGTGACAAGAGGAACTGTTGAATCTTTCGAATCTTTTCTGACAAGTAATCTATATTACCAATTTGTTCCTGAAGGTTTTTACCCAGTGTGCCATACAAATCTGAAAAACCAATGATCTGATTAGATACCTCCTGCATAGCTATTTTAGCAAATCGATAAGCTCCGGCAGGAGTAAGTTCAATGATGATGGTTCCTGTTTTACGGGTATTGGAACTTATGACAACAGATTGATCCCAGTTTCCCACAAAATGAATTTCGCCTTCCTTTCTCTCCTGACTACCCGATCTATCCTGTGCAAGTAATCCATTCAGATAAGGGATAATGATTTTGGGTTTGCCATTTGGCACAATTACTCTGCTGCTGGTAAAGGGAACGCCAAAGTCACTCTCAAAAACCCAGAAGGAATCAATAAAAGGACGAAGTGGTAGTAAAGGTGTGACTGATTGTAAAAACATAGCAATAACAAATTGACTAAATGGCGTCTAAAGGAATACTTATGGGAAACCGGGAAGTATAGCTATCATTGATTTCGGCAATGATAGCTATACTCTCTTCCATTTCCAGCAAGGTATCCGGACTAAAGAAAATTCCATTTTTAAGCAATTCCAATTGAGTTTCCAGCCATTTGCTTAAATCTTGATGTACAACTTGGTATCCACCTGAACATTTATAGTCAAAGGCAGCAATTTGTCCTGGAATACCATTCCAGTAGCCAATTGTATCGATTACCATCAAACCAGAACTCTGCATTTGCAGAAATGGAATAAAACCATGTTTCCAATAACAGAGTTGATTAGTTCTTTTGGCATTTTTAATATGTTCATGCCATATTTCTAAAGTCATCTCTATATTTGCCATATTCATCCAGTGATAACAATCATCAAGCGGAATCATTTCATAGTATCCTTCCCCATATTCATCTTTCCACCACTCTAGCATTGTTTCGAATCCATTTTTCCATCCATATAGTGCGAAAAAATCTTCAGGAATAGCTAATATTCCAAAGGATTTAAGTGTAGATTCAATAATAACACGATCTATTCCCGATGACAATCGAGCATATCTGAGTGGAACAACCTGCTGATAAAGCAGGTCAAACTCAATCAACATACTTGTAAATTCACTTTTCATAACTGTGAAAGACATCTTTTAGTGAGTTGTTAAACTACGCTGTACAGAGGCAACGCCTCCTGAAGTCTCTTCTCGATTTCACCAGAAGGGATTACCCATCCTAATCGCACTTTCCGGAGGGTTTTCATCTCCCGAATTACTGAAAAATACTTTTCCACCAAGGCTTCGGGTAGTGACAAATACTCCAGTTGGGTCAATTTCCTAAGCCAGGATAATTCTATATCCTCTTTGGTATCAATAGACAATGATTTCAGACAAGACAAATGCCCCAGATCCGGTAGTTCTACATCCTGCATTAGAGTAAGTGTTACTTCTTGCAATTGGGACAGTTCTTTCAGAAAGGCAAAGGAAATCGGTTTGACTTCATCCAGATCCAGGTGTGTTAGTTGGGGCAAGTGAACAAGTGGTTCAAGGGATGTTATAGGTGATTGTTTCAGATTGAGTTTTTTCAAGGTTTTCAACTCTTGAATACCTTCTAACGTTTGTAAGCGTGAATTCGCAGCATCCAAATGTTCTAGTGTCCCGTTCAATACTTCAATTCCTGAGAGCTTTTCTATCAATGACAATCGTATACTCAGTTGTTGTAATTGGGTATATTCCCTTAGAAAATGTAGTGAGGTTACAACTTTGTTGTATCCGCAAGAAAGTTTCTGTAGTTGGGTAAATAGTGCCAGTTCTTCCATTCCTTTTCCAGGTTCATGCAAAAGAGTATTCAATTCGCAGGTCAACTGCTGTAGTTGAGGAAGCTGAGCCAGAGGTGCTATAGAAGCCGGTCTATAACAAGCCACAGAAAAGGTTTTCAGATTATTTAGCCTGGATAAATACTTGTAATCATTTGCGTGAATATCACTAGCCTCAATAGTTTTCAGGTATTGTAACTGCGATAATGGCTCAAAAGAAGAAAACTCCTGAAACGAACAATCCAAGTCTTCCAGATATGTTAACCTACGTAATGGCTCCAGGGTATCAATATAAGCACTTGTATAGTTGCCACCGATATGTAGGTGAGTGATACAAAGAACCTGATTAATAACTGATGACAAGTTTTCTTCAGTTACAGATTTCTCAGAATACCCACAATTGTCAAGAAGATGGTGTTTCCACTCCTTGCTTAAGCTATCCCACCAGCTATGCGAGCGTTTTCGTCTCATTGGAGAATGATTGTTATAAGAATATTCAGAGAAAGAGGTTATTAGTTTTAGTTGTCTAAATATAGAAAGTCTTATTTATTCATTCCTTCTTTCCAGGCATAAGGCAATGCTTCCTGGAGCCACCATGTCCAGTAATCCTTGTATTTCTCAGGAGATCCTGTATCAAAATAGTGCATTGGAAAAGGAGGTCCTCCGGCATATGCAAAAGCAGCATAGAAGTGCAGTTCATTCTCCATCAGGTCAATCTCTTCATCTTTCTGGGGTAGAACTGACTCTTCACTAGTCACAAAAGAATCAAACAAGACTAGCTCGGTAGTAAGAACTACTGCCAGGCCCACCATTGACTCTGCAAAACGATGCTTGCGATGTAAAGGGTCCTGAATCCAGGTTTCATCAGCAAAGGCAGACATACGTTCCCAATCTTCATCAAGCTGAGTGTGTAAGAACTCATTTTTTTCAACTACTCTTCTTTCTTTGTATCGGATAAAACGATCCAACAGAGGCATAAGCAATGTATCCTGAGGCCAGGTTTTATACCATAGTGGAACTACCTTGTTTATTGCCTGCTCTGCCAATAACCTCCGTCGTTTATGTGCAATGGGATCATGATGTGCCCCTAATGCAAGATAGATAGCTTCACGGATTCCTGATTCCAGATGGTGACAGGGATGAGATTCTATACAGGAAAAGCCTTTCTCAATCAACGCTGTTAATTGGGTGTTCAGGAAAAAATTAGTTGACATTTTCTCTTTGTCCATCACTTAGTAATGTATCTGGCAATGTGGCAACATAGATGTGATTCTTTCTTTTTCCGAATCAGGTAAGGGATTGTTTACCAAAACCAACGTTTGGAGATTGCTCAGATTCCCTATTTCGTCCGGAAGGTGGGTCAGTTGGTTCACCGATAAACACAAAAATTCCAATTGTGTCATCTTACCTATTTCCCTGGGCAGAGAAGTTAACTGATTGTATTCCAAACTTAGATGCGATAGTTTTGCAAGTTTACTTATTTTTGGAGGAAGAGCACTCAACTGATTCTTTCCTAAATTGAGGCTCTTCAATCGGGTGAGGCCCCCTATTTCTGCTGGCAGGGAGGTTAACCGGTTATCTTTCAGACTAAGATCGCCCAAATTCAACAAGTTACCTAGCTGTGCTGGTACTCTTGTTAGTAAATTTTGAGACAATTGAAGGATTCGTAAACTAGTCAGATTGCCTATTTCATTTGGTAAATCTGTAATTTTATTTTGCCATAGTTCCAGGTCTTCTAGCCTGTTCAGATTGCCGATTTCGATGGGTAAGGTGGTTAATTGATTGCGCTGTAGTGTCAATTCTTTTAGTTGTGCCAGTTTACCCATTTCTGTAGGTAGATAAGTCAACTTATTTCCTTCCAGTCGTAGTTTCTCCACATTACACAGATTGCCAATAGTTGCAGGAATAGATGTTAACCCATTTGCCTGTAAATGAAGAACCGACAATTGGGTGAGTTTTCCAATCTCAGGAGGAAGAGAGCTCAGTTGGTTAAATGAACAATAGAGTTGATCTAACTTTGATAAGTTACCGATTTCTGCGGGCAAAGAACTCAATGGGGAAGGCAAGTCCAGTATGGACAAATTAACCAGATACTGAATCTGTGAAGGAATATCGGTTGCTCTTTTTTCGGTACTATAAAGTGTAGTGATCTGGTGAAGTTGTCGCAACTTCCGTCCAAAGGAATAAGCTTTATACTTACCTATCCAGTCAAATAAAATAGTAAGATCATTCTCTAAGTCTGAAAGATCTATCTTCACCGATTTAGCTATCTGCAAGCCTAGAGTAATGTTGTCTTCCACTCCGGAAAGTAGTAAGCGAATGACGTTTTCTTTTTCAGTAGTATCAGCCAGCATAAAAAGATTAAAAATATAGTTTACAGTGTGGTAGCAACATTTTAATTCGCTCTTTTTCTGATTCAGAAATAGGATTATTACAAAGATTGACTTTGGAAAGAATAGGTAATTGGCTTATTTCTTCAGGAAGTGTGCTGATTTTATTTCGTTGTAAGTCTAGATCAACCAGTCGGGTGAGCTTGGCAATCTCAGCAGGCAGGTTGTCCAGTTTATTTCTGCCAAGACTTAAAATTTGTAGCTGAGTAAGATTCCATAGCTCTGTTGGCAGACTAGTCAATTGAATACTATCGACATACAATGTTCTTAACTTTTTTAGATTTCCAATTTCTGGTGGTAATGCCTTGAGTTTGTTCCCTGTTAATCCCAGAAAAGTCAACTGGGTTAAAGTCCAGACTGCTGGTGGCAAAGAAGTTAGCTTGTTTGATTCTAAACGAAGTGTATCTAATTGTGCCAGGCTTCCGATCTCGTCAGGTACTTCAAGTAATTGGTTTTGAAATAACTCCAGTGTCTTTAGCTGCCTCAGTTTCCAGATATATGGAGGCAATTCACTTAATTGATTTTTTCCCAGATTTAATGTTTTTAACTGAGTTAGATTCCCAAATTCTTCTGGTAATGAAGTCAATGGGTTTTCCCTCAGATTTAATTCTTTCAAATTACTCAACTTTCCAATTTCAACTGGCAACTTACTAAGTTGATTCTTCTCTAAATTTAAATGAGTGAGTTGAATCAGGTTTAGTATCTCTGTGGGAATAGTTTTCAGTTGGTTAAATACCAAGCCAAGTTTTTTCATACTGACAAGATAAGGGAGCAGAGAAAGAGGAATAGGATTAGACAAGTTACAATCTTCCAACTGAACTATTTTTAATAGCTTTTGTGAGAATGAAAATGAACTACATCTGACTGCTTTCGTCAATATATTGATATCTTCTGTAAAATCAGTTAGATCTATTTTCCGAGACTCGGCTAATTGCAAGCCAAGTGTGATATTTTCCTCCTGACCTGATAGCAATAATCGAATAATGTTTTCTTTGTCGGGACTAGATAAAAGCATGGTAATAAACTATTCCAGTAATTATAGATTGCATTGTGTCTCTTTTCACACAATGAGGGGTTCGCATTTGTGAAAATTATTCTTTAAAGAAAACTGCATTAAGCCTGATTTTAGATAAGTCAAAGATACATGCCCGCCTTTTTATTGCATTACACAGAGGTGTTACAAAGTATATACAGGTACAAAATTACTTCATTTACATCTGCGACTTACAACCTAATGTAGGCAATCTCTTTTATTACTCGATTGGTTTTTCTATTTGAGTAAAACTAAATATGAAGAGGCAGCCCCTCTGTACAAAAACCACAGATTCAACATGTAAAATCTGAGGTTGACTAGAAAAAAAATAAATAAAAAATATTATGTCATATTGACACATTATCGAAAATTTAACTTAAATTTGATTTTAGCATTAAATAATTATACTTATAATAGGTATAGTTATGAAATATGAGCAATAGTTACATACATCATTTTTAGTATTTTTTTAATCTTAGACAAAAAATGTATGAAAAGAAACATTTTATTGCCCTCAGGTATAGGTGTACTGACACTTTTGAGTATGCTTACTAGTTGTACCAAACAAGAAATAAAGCTATCTGATAAGTCAACAGACTTAGACTCTTCTCCATCCGTAACCACGAGTGCTATAGCCAATCCCCGGTGGAGTGTAACAGGTAAACTATTTGAACAAGGAGCGGCAGGTTCGTTCGAGTCTGTAGCCGTAAAAGATCCCTCATTGGTCTATGATGGGGGGCGGTGGCATGTTTTCTATACCGGCACAGACGGAAATCAATGGAAAATGGGCTATGTCAATTCACCTTCTTTGTTTGATATGAAGTCTGAACCTCGCAGGTTTATGAATTCTTTAAATGGTGGAGGGTATTTTTGTGCTCCACAAGTTTTTAATTTTCCAGCAAAAGGCAAGTGGTTTCTGATCTACCAATCTGGTTTAGGAGCTACTTATTCTACCAACACAAGTGTTTCTAATTACGGTGGTTGGGCAGCTGGAAAAGGAATGGGCTTTAATGATGGTATTGATTTCTGGTGTATCGCTGATAATAGCTATGTTTACTGTTTTTATTCTGCACAAGATGGCTCGAAGACCATTAAAAGAAGAAGAACTACCATAGCTAACTTTCCGAATGGTTGGGAATCGCCTACTGTAGTAGCTACTGATACCTTTGAAGCGCCTCATGTATACAAAAACAAAGCAGATGGAAAATATTATATGATGGTAGAAGATATAGGGAGGTATTTTGAACTATGGACTGCAAGTAACTTAAATGGAACCTGGACGAAGGTATCAGAAACCTGGGCTGCAAAGTCCAATCTAACTGAAAGAAATGGACATTGGACAGATCAAGTTTCACACGGGGAAATTTTACGTTCGGGGAGTAACCAGTTAATGGAAATAAATAATATCGACCGTTGCGAAATTTTCATGCAAGGGGTAGTAAACGGTAATTATAGTTCGTACATACGAATTCCTTATGATCTAGGTTTAATGCAAAATTTTTAACCATAATCCGTATTTTTTCAACTTTACTACAGAAAAATTCTCTAAAATAAAAAACGCTCAAAAGGAAAGTTAGTTTGGGCGATCTTATTCAAAAAACGTCCTTACAAAAACTGTTTTGAGTAGAGATACGATGAAAAAATGTATCGTATTGTTATGGCTTGTGACCAAACGAAGCACTAATCTGCTTAAGATCATCCAAAGTAATGTGGTTCATTCATTTTTTACCACTGAAGACTAGTTTCTGATACAAAGAATCTGACCATAAGTTACCATCTCTTCCAACTGCATCTATCGTATGATTGCAGCGGGAGGGTCATACATTGATGCGCAACTCTTTATGTTCTCTTTCCAATGCAACTGGTATCAGGCTGCAAAGTTTTGCTAGTAGTATATGACTTGTGGGATGAAACAAAATGTGTGAGCATTTGATACCATTGGTTTTCATTTTATCGCTTTAACCAACTGTCCTTCCTTATCCTGAATAAGTACTTAGATGTTTTCAAACTTTTTTCACTAACGACTAAAAAAATCTATTTATGAAAACAAATTTAACTTTACCTGTTTGCTATATTTTACTGATAGCCTTCTTTTCCGTTCTTTCTGGCCATTCGGCTAAAGCCCAACTCGCAAAGTGTAAAGGCAAATATTTTGGTAATATTTTACAATATAGTGTTCCGTCTAATTACAATACATTCTGGAATCAAGCCACAAGTGAAAATGGTTCAAAGTGGGGTTCAGTAGAGGGGACAAAAGGTGTATACAATTGGACTTCTTCTGACTTGGCTTATAACTGGGCAAAAAATAATGGCGGGTTGTTTAAATATCACACCCTGGTTTGGGGAGGTCAAACGCCAGGTTGGGTAGCAAGTGCGAGTACGGCTACACTGACAGCTTCTGTACAAGCATATATTAAAGCTTGCGCTGATCACTATAATCCACTGGGAGGAATTAAAATGATTGATGTTCTGAATGAGCCAGTAAATACTCCTATGCCGGGTAACTTAAAAGCAGCCCTTACTGCTGGATACAAAGCTGAACCTGCCAATGCTGGTGATTTGAATAATCAATATGGCTGGGTGATTTGGTGTTTCCAGTTAGCCAGAAAATATTTTCCAAATTCTACATTATTGATAAATGAGTACAATGTAGAAATGAATTGGAATAATTGCCGTGCTCCTTATATTGCCATGGTGAATGCTGTGAAGAATGCACCTAACTTAACAGATGGCCGTAAAAACCTGATTGATGGAGTAGGTTTGCAATCACATGGTGTAGACAATTTAACTGCGGCTAACTTTAAGGCATGTATTGATGAAATCTGGAATAGTACTGGAGTTAGCATTCACATAACAGAGTTTGATCAAACGGCGAATCCGAATGAAACAAAACAGAGAGATGTATATTCCAGATTGATTCCTGTGGCCTGGGAACATCCTCATGTAGCTGGTATTACCTTGTGGGGATATATTCAAGGCTCTACCTGGATCAATGGAAATGGACAAGCAGGTGCGGGAGGTACTGACTCTGGTATAATTTATGCCAATGGAAACGATAGACCCGCTATGACCTGGTTGAAATCCTATTTCTCCGGACAACCTACATTGGCTTGTTGTCCAGCGCCAGCCCCTTTTGCCAGTTGTCCTGGTACAAATCGCAGTTTTGTTGTCAGAGCTCGTGGCACGGCTGCTGGAGCTCAATTACAATTACGTATCAATGGCAATGTTATTTCTACATTCAACCTAACTACGGCATTTGCTAACTATACGGCCTCTTCTACAGCAACTGGAACTGTTCGGTTGGAAGTAACAACGGATAATGGTACCTGGGATGTAGAAGTCGATTATCTTCAAATTAATGGCACCATCCTACAAGCTGAAAATCAAGCTGTCAATACAGCTCTTTACTCAAATGGAAGATGTGGTGGGGGAGGGAGTAGCCAAATGATGCACTGTAATGGCTACATAGAGTTTGCCAATACGGCAGCTCGCACTTCTTCTGTACAAGAGAAATTTGCTGACACTCCTACTGAGAGCAATTTGTTAAACATATATCCTAACCCGGTTAGCAATGGTAATGTTACTATTGAGTTTTACAATGAAAAAGAGCAATATATAAGCATTGATTTAGTGACAACCAACGGACGTATTCTGAAAAAAGTAGCCTCGAAAAAATTTGAAGCAGGTGCGCATCAACTTAATGTAGATTTTACTTACCCTGGTACAGCGCTTTATTTAGTTAGAATCAAGAAAGAAAATGAAATAATTACCAAACAATTGCTGGTTCAACACTAACTAGGCTGTTACCCCCTAAAAACTGCTGACTTTACAGTCGGCAGTTTTTAGATTGATCGTATTTTAATGATGTTTTTGTATCTTCATAGTTTTTTGGGAAAAACTGATTTGTTTGCAATGAGGCAATAGCTTCCGTATTCTTCTTTTCTCTTCGTTTAAGAATGGATTCTTTTTTAAAAGAAGTTTTTGTAATTGGTTGAGATTACTTATTTCTGAGGGGAGTTCCGTTAATTGATTGTCTATTAACTCTACTGTTTCTAACTTTTTGAGTTTGCCGATTTCCGTTGGTAGTGAGGTTAGCGCATTATGATCTATATTCAGTTTCCGTAAGTTATGAAGGTTGCCGATTGCCACCGGCAATGAAGTTAGGGTATTATAATTTAGGTACAGTTCCTCTAAGTTAGTGAGGTTGCCTATTTCAGAACCGATACTTTGCAACGAATTACTTCCCAGATGCAGAAAACGGAGTGAAGTAATCTGCTTAATCAGTACGGGAAAAGAATCCAGTTGATTCTCTGCTACAAATAATGCTTCCAGCCTTGTCAGTTTGGTAATTTCTACTGGCAGTGAAGTCAGTTGGTTATAACTTAGTATCAGGCGATTTAGTTGAGTCAGTTCTCCTATTTCAGAGGGTAAGGTCTTTAACTCATTGTAAGGCAGGTCTATATCCTGAAGGCTGATAAAATACTTGATTTGAGGAGGAAGACTAACTAACGTACGCCTGGATACATAAAGTCGTTTGAGGGTAGTTACTTTCAAAAGCTTATCTGTAAACAGGGAGCCATCTTCGCCTTGCCACCAGTTGTATACATATTCAATATCCTGTTTTAGATCAGAAATATCAATCTGTAGTGCTTCGGCTATCTGCAACCCTAAGGTAATGTTCTCTTCTTGCCCGGATAACAACAGACGAATAATGTTTTCTTTTTCAGTCGATTGCGCATTCATATAAAAGTTAAAAATATATTTCACAATTGGGTAATAAGGATTTAATCTTCACCTTCTCTGAATCGGAAATGGGATTTTTGCCAAGATCGAGATACGCAAGATTGATTAATCGACTTATTTCTTCTGGCAATACCTCTATTTGGTTATTCTTTAAATGTAACCGTCTCAGTTGAGTTAAATTTCCAATTTCATCTGGGAGTGTTCGAAGCTGATTATAGTATATGATTAACTGAGTTAGTTGATTAAGTTTGCTAATTTCCTGAGGAAGTGAACACAGTTGATTATCACCCAAGATTAATTCTTCTATACTTTCCAACTGCCCGATTTCTCTCAAAAGAGATACAAATTGATTTTGGCGTAAAGAGAGTCGTTTTAACTTTCTTAGATTACTGATTTCTGCTGGCAAGGAATACAGTTGATTGTTGGACAAATCAAGTCTTTGAAGTTGTGAGAGGTTGCCAATTGTTACGGGAAGAGACTGAAGTTGATTGTGAGATAAATCAAGACTCTCTAACTGAAACAAATTGCCAATCTCTGGTGGTAAGGTGTTGAGCTTATTATAGGATAACAGAAGTTCTTTTAGTTCACTACATTGCCCTATTTCACAGGGCAATGTAGTGAGATGATTCTCATATAGGAATAGTTTTAGTAATTTTTTAAGGTGCCCGATTTCTGGCGGAATGAAATGGAGTTGACTATATGTCAGATTTAATTCTCTCAGTTGAGCCAGACAACCAATTTCTGAAGGGAGAGAACTCAATTTAGAATGACCTAATGACAAACGTACCAACTTTCTCAGAGTGCCAATTTCGTTAGGTAAAGCTCGGATTTCATTGTAGGGTAAACTGAGTTCTTTCAAATTTATCATGTATTTAATTTGTGGTGGTATACGATCAAATCCCGCATTTCCTTTGGCAATTTCTTCTACCCCAACTATCTGCACTAATTTGTCTGTAATCTCATTTATTTTATCTTTTCCCAAAAGCCATTCACAGAGAATGTCTATATCCTGTAAGAAGTCTGCGATATCTATCCTTTGTGATTCTGCTAATTGTAAACCAAGTACAATATTCTTCTCTTGTCCGGATAGCAACAGACGAATGATGTTTTCTTTTTCAGTCGATTGCATCAGTTAAAAGCTTATTTTACAGTTGGGTAATAAGGTCTGAATTCGTTTTTTTTCTGAGTCAGGAAGAGGATTGCTTTTTAGATCCAGACTTTGAAGGTTGTTTAGATTTATCATTATATCTGGTAAAGTTTGGAGCCTATTAGTTGATAAATTCAGTTCTTCCAGATTTCTTAATTTTCCTATTGTTTCAGGGATATGACTCAATTGATTTTCACTTATATCCAGCCAGGATAGGTTTTGTAGGTCTCCTATTTCACAAGGCAATGTGTGAAGTTGGTTTTTATAGAGAACCAACTCTTTGAGATTACTCATGTACTTGATCTGAGATGGAATACATGAAATCTGTGCGTTGGGCCTGATGATTTCTTTAACCAGACTAATTTTCACTAACTTGTCATATACTCCATATCGTTGACAATTTCCCAACCACCATTCACAGAGAATATCTACATCGTCTAAAAAGTCAGAGATATCAATAGTAAGTGACTGCGTCAACTGCAACCCAAGAATAATAGTTTCCTGCCGTCCCGATAACAACAGGCGAAGTATGTTTTCTTTATTGGTATGCATCTGAAAATTAAAATGCTATTGTACAGTTTGGTAATAAGGATTTAATCCTCTCCTGCTCTGAATCAGGAATAGGATTGTTTTTAAGTTCTATTGTTTGAAGTTTATTCAGATTGCGGATCTCATCTGGAAGTTGAGTCAATTGATTATCAGATAGAGTAAGCTCTTTTAACTCAGACAAGGAGCCAACTTCAGAAGGCAACCTTGTTAGTTGATTCCCTTTCAAGCCCAGCACTCTCAATTGTACCAAACAACCTATTTTGTTGGGAAGAGTGGTCAGTTGATTTCCTGCAAGATATAGATGCTGCAATTTGTCAAGGTTTGAGATTTCAGCAGGTAGTTCCTTTAACTGATTTAAGGTCAAGGTCAGAGATTCCAAATTTGTTAGCTTACCGATTTCTACAGGTAAACGGGTAATTTGATTTTTAAAAAGATTCACTTTTCTTAATTCTCTTAAACAGCCTATCGTAGCTGGAATCCCACTAATTTTATTCTCTGGCAGGGTAAGATATTGCAGATTCCGACAAAGGAAGATACAGTCTGGAATTTCTTGAAGTGAAACCTTTATGCGTTTTATCTCTGTAATTGTATGGATTTTCAACAGAAATCTGATTACCCAATCAGAATCCTCCGGATCAGATTCGTATTTGTACATCCATGTGTACAAATGTTCAATCGCTTTCTTGAATTCAGTCATACTTATATTCTGAGACTCGGCTAATTGCAAGCCAAGTACAATACTTTCCTCCTGCCCGGATAATAACAGGCGCATGATGTTTTCTTTCTCAGTAGAGTGCATCAATAAAATTCTATTATACAGTCAGGTAACAGGGATTTGATTCGTACTCTTTCGGAGGTAGAAAAAGGATTGTGCTGAAGGCGTAGGCTAGTGAGATTCTTCAATAAACTGATTTTGGATGGCAGGCGTTTCAAGTTGGTATTGTCCAGGGAAAGAGTTCTTAGATTAATCAGATCACAAATTTCGGAGGGAAAGCTGGTAAGTTGATTATTGTCTAACTCCAATCTATATAGATTTGTGAGATTACTGATTTCAGCAGGTAATGCAGTAATCTGATTATCTACTAAATTCAATGTTTTTAATTGAGTCAGGTTCCCAATTTCGACAGGTAAACTACTCAAGTTATTGTAGTGCAAGTCCAGTTCGGTTAGATTAGTCAGTTTTCCAATCTCAGCAGGAAGACTACTCAGGTAATTGTAATGTAAATTAAGTTCTTTCAATTTAGTTAAATTTCCAATTTCAACAGGTAGTGCAGTAAGTTGATTTCCATGCATATTCAGTGTTTCTAACTGTATCAGGTTTCCGATTTCTTTGGGTAAGCTGTTCACATTACTGTAAGATAAAGACATTTTTTTCAGATTAGTCAAGCTACCTATTTCAGCCGACAAACTACTTTGTTGAAAATTGCCATTCATACTTAGGGTTTCTATATTTGTCAGATAGTGTAACTGTTTCCAGGGCACAGCATCTTTGAAACCACATTTTTTCAATCGGAGTATTTTGATTATTTTCCTTGAAAAAGACAAAGAGGAGCACTTCAATGCCTTAGCCAATACATCTATATCTTCTTTGAAGTCAGAAAAATCAATCTGTAAGGATTCCATCAATTGTAAACCCAATCGAATATTTACTTCCTGACCGGATAAAAGCAAGCGAATGATATTTTCTTTTTCAGAGGATTGAGAAGACATAAAAAATCAAAAGGTTATATCACAGTCAGGTAATAAATCTATAATTCTCTCCTTTTCTGAATCAGAAAGTGGATTATTGGATAGATTCAGTCCTTCAAGGTTAGTTAAATTTTCTATTTTAGTTGGCAACCTGCTCAACTGATTATTTGATAGAGCTAGCGTGCTGAGCTGTTCCATATTGCCGATCTCAGGAAACAAACGCTTCAGTTGATTGTTGGATAGATTCAGATGCCATAGCCAATTCATATTCCCCATTTTAGCAGGCAAAAGGCTCAATTGATTATGAGATAAATCTAATTCTTCTAAAGAATATAGATTTTTTATTTCGGATGGAATAATAGTGAGATGATTCTTAGATAAATACAAACGTCTTAAATCTTTCAGCTTTCCAGTTTCAGGCGGTAAGTTACTGAGTCTGTTAGAGGATAAATTCAGAGTGAATAAATTAGTTAACTTTCCAATCTCGGATGGAAGGCTATGGAGTTGATTTTCAGCTAAATTCAATATCGTTAATTGTGTCAAATTACCAATTCCTTCAGGAATACTACTGAGTTCATTACAGGATAAATCTACGTTTTGTAGATTGGTTAGTTTCCAAATTTCAGCAGGCAAACTACTGATTTGATTATTGCTTAAATCCATTGTTTCCAGATTAGTCAAATTACCAATCTCAACTGGAAGGGAAGTAAGTTGGTTTTGTCTTATGGAAAGCCTTTCTAACTGAATTAAATTTCCGATTTCAACTGACAAGCTATTTAAATTACCATATATATCCAGCCATTTCAGATTAATCAACTCTCAAATTTCAGTTGGAAGGCTAATCAGTTGCCTGGAATTTAAATCTAAGCCTTCTGTATTGGTTAAGTAATGCAACTGTTTCCAGGGAATGGGGTCACAGAGATTATGTTTCTCCTCTTGGCCTATTGTGACTAGTTTTTCAACAAGAGACAATGACTTGTCCTGAACGAACTGCATAGAGTTCACCAAGGTGTCGATATCTTCTGTAAAATCAGTTAAATCTATTTTCTGTGACTCTGCTAATTGTAATCCAAGTGTGATATTATTCTCCTGACCGGATAATAACAGGCGGATGATGTTTTCTTTTTCTGTGGGTTGAGTTTCCATTTATAGATTAAAAAGTTATTTTACGATTGGGCAGCAATGATTTGATTCGTTCTTTTTCGGAGTCAGGAAGAGGATTATTTTCAAGATTTAATTCTACAAGCTTTGATAAGTTTTTGATCTCTTCCGGCATTTTACTCAACCAATTATTGGATAAATTCAAAGTTTTCAACTCTGTCATATTACCGATTTCAGGAGGCAAGCAATTCAGTTGATTATTATGTAGAAACAAATATTCTAACTTTGTTAACTCTCTCATCTCAACAGGCAGTGAAGTAAGTTGATTTTCATGTAAATCTAACTGTATTAATTGTGCCAACTTTCCAATCTCAGCGGGAATACTACTGAGTTGATTCGAATATAGAAACAGTTTGTTCAGAGTAGTCAGATTCACTATCTCAGAAGGAATACTCTTCAGTAGATTTTCACCTAAACTCAACTCTGTTAACTTAGTTAGCATTTTTATTTCATTCGGTATACTACTGAGATGATTATCGGATAAATATAAATATTTCAGATTGAGTAGATTTTGTATTTCTGATGGAATACTACTGAGGTGATTTTTAGATATATCCAAATACAACAGATTAAGCAACTCACCAATTTCAGGATGGAGACTCCTGAGTTGATTCGAAGATAAAGACAACTCTTTCAGCTTGGTCAGATTGCCTATTTCAACAGGTATACTCTTAAGGAGATTTTCAGAGAGCCACAGGATTTCCAGATTGAGTAGATTTTGTATTTCTGATGGAATACTACTGAGGTAATTTTTAGATAAAACCAGTTTTTTCAGATTGATAAGATTACCAAGTTCAGGAGGCAATGATGCAAGCTTATTTTTAACCAACCACAGTTCTTCCAGATTGGTTAAATTTTCTATTTCAGCAGGAAGGCTACTGAGTTGACTTTTACCTAAAGACAGTTTTTTCAGGGTAATCAACTTCCCGATCTCAGGTGGTAAAAAACCTACTTGACTCTCAGATAAATCCAGATTTTCAAGTTTCTTCAGATAGTGCAACTGTTTCCAGGGAATGGGGTCACAGAGATTATGTTTCTCCTCTTGGCCTATTGTGACTAGTTTTTCAACAAGAGACAATGACTTGTCCTGAACGAACTGCATAGAGTTCACCAAGGTGTCGATATCTTCTGTAAAATCAGTTAAATCTATTTTCTGTGACTCTGCTAATTGTAATCCAAGTGTGATATTATTCTCCTGACCGGATAATAACAGGCGGATGATGTTTTCTTTATTTCTGAGTTGGGGGGGCATATACAAATCAAAAAGTTATTTTACGATTGGGCAGTAATGATTTGATTCGTTCTTTCTCTGAGTCGGAAAGAAGATTGTTTTCAAGTGTAAGAGGAAGGCTTTGGCCTATTTTTTCTAATCTGCGCTCAAAAGAGTAAAATTCGTAGTGTTGGAGGCATTTACAAACCAGATTGATTGTGTGTCTGAAATCCTCCAAATCAACTTCCAGCGACTCGGCTAGTTGCAAACCCAAAGCAATGCTGGATTTCTGCCCGGAAAGCAGCAACCGGATGATGTTTTCTTTTTCGATAACGTCTGGAGACATAGCTATGAATTGGCCGAAAGTTTATACATACAAGTTCCCTTGCTGAACACCGGAAGGGTTTTGTATTTGCAAAAATGCTACTGGTTATAAACCAGAAAACACCTGAATTCAGGTGTTTCAAAAATACACATCAGCCATTTTATCACCCTACGAAGAGGCGTTACAAAGCATATACAGGTATGAAAATTCTATATTTTATTCGTGATAACTCATAGACTAACTTGTGTTAATTATGTAAAAGTAGCTCCTCTACAACTGTCATATATTTATTCAATCTATGTTTGTTACTATTTGATCGTTTGCGTTTTTTGTATTGATACCAATTTTGGAAGAATATTCGGAACAAAATCCTGACCCCCTAACCTGATATGAACCCCTGGCAACAGACAACAGCATTTGCATCACAACTCTCATCACTGGTATATGAACTTGACTTGTTTGGCAAAGCCCGACAAGCTCTGCCAGATATGCTATCAACTGCGCAACCACTGAACGGATGGACCAAAGCAGATCTGGATTTTTTGGAGATCGTAAACCTCTCCTGGAAATTATGTTTTATTCAGGAATCCCATCAGACTGAAATCGAGGTAACCCTAACGCTCTGGTATGGATCAGAGGAGGTAGGTTATTTTGATGCATCCTTTGATCTGAATGGAGAATTGTCTTCATCCGCTCTGAAGTTTCATATTTCCAGAGAATAGGTTGTGTTGCCCTGAAAACCTAAATACTATTTGGATGATAAATTGGTCAATTGAACAATTGCTGACAAAGCAGCCAGTCGACTGATTCAACGGTTTTTTGCCAGCAATTGCTCTAAAGCCTGTATTGCCTGTTTATCCCGAATTCGTGTCAGATACAATATGGCAGCCTGTTACATCTGTGGCACCTGATATTACAGAAACAGGCAGAATATTAATATTCTGCCTGTTTCTGTAAGCTGATTCTCTTTATTTTTTAACTAATTTTTGTCGGTATATTCTGGTGTTATCTCCTTCTATAATAGCAATATGTAATCCTGGTGAAAGTGACTGAATATTTATGGTATTCCCTGGGTTCTCAACTGCAAGAACTTCTTTGCCCTGAAGATCATAAACCTTAACACGTTTGATTCTATCTAGCCCTGCAATCTGAAACTGCTCTGTAGCTGGGTTGGGAGAAAGTACCAGCTGTACCCGATCATTGACTACACTCTCCAGATTTGCTATTCGAGCAGAGGACTGTCCTGTAATAGTCAGATAATTGAGATTAAAACCACCTGTGGTTGTTGCAATTCCAATTGAATAACTACCTGCAGGTAAAGTTATTGTATGAGAAACAGTTGACCAGTTTTGCCACCCCCCTGTATTGGGAATAGTTACACTTCCTAACTGTGTTGCTCCTGCATCTTTTTCTAATCGGAGTGTAGTATTGGAATTAGGACTTGCTACTCTATAACTTACAGTGTATGAGCCTGTAGCAGGAATAGTAACACTATAAGACATCCAATCACCCGCATCAATCCAACCGACATTCAATCCTCCTCCTGCATCTGTTGTGGTTTCTGTACTAATACCTGACATATATCCATAGTTTTCTGCTTCTATTTTGGATGAGAACGAACTCGTATTGGCAAATCCTCCAATGGTAATTTTTGCACTTATTGGTGAGGATGCATTAATAGTGGAAGATTTATCAAACACATCATCATAACAAAATGCATAAGTCCGTCCATTGTAACTGATATCTGTTTGGTGCCAGAATTTACAGTACCAGTTATAAGGAGAGGTGACATAATACAACGACTCCGAAGAAAAATCCTGTGTAGCACCACTTGCCAGATTCAGATTGATAGCATGTCGGTTAATGGCAGCACAAATCTGAGCTTGTACCACTTTATCCCACTGACCACCAGACGCCAGCGCACCACTTCCCTCCATAGTTTCAATTGTCGTAGGTTTTTGAGCGATTGTAGCCACTTGTCCATCCGAAGTTCGTGTAAATACAAACGCAGACCCAGACACACGGCCGCGCCAAGTTCCGGCATCTCCGGCATTAAAAACCAGATCTGCAGTGGCATATTTTGCCCAGATTGCATCAATATACGTTTTGAAAAAGTTTGCCTGAGCGCCACCTGTCTGAAATGCAGACGTTTTAGAAGGAAAATGGATGATGCCTTTGGTCACATCCAAACATCCCTGAAATTCAGACGGTGCCTGAGTTTGCCACTGAGAAATAATCTGACTATGTGTCTTTTGTTCTCCCACTTTTTTATAAAAATTACTATTTCCCCATACTTCCAGTCCCATGGGGTATTGATAGGAATCAACACGGGTGGTATTAGCCCACAATCCATTGGAAGCATTGGTTAGCTCTATCACTTCATACCGAATGCCCTGATTGGGGTCGTTGGGGTTGGCAAGATTGGGCGCTGCATAGCCAGAACTCGCTCCAAAAAAATAAAGATATAACTGTGATTGAAAAGAAATTAAAATGCGACACCCGGCAATGCCCGGAATAGTAATAGTTTTATTCGGAATTTCGCTCAGTTTTGCAAAACAGTTGGCATATTTACCATTGCCTCCAGGACCCGCATCTCCGTTTGGGATTGGCCCCTGTACAGTGTTATCAGCCGTACTCATTGTGTGTATAGTACTGGTTTTGCAATCAATCCAGGAATGATTGCCATTCACAATTCCTACAACTGCCACATACACATTGGCATCAGCATACGTAGAATTATTCGCAAGCGTAAAAGGTACTGTGGTCTGGCTCCAGGCTTGTGAAGGAAATACTAAAAGAGCCGCAAAAAGTGTTACCACTCTTAATGCTATAAGAGCAGTATCGAAAAAATCGTTCTTTTTCATACTGTTGGAGGGATTTTGCTACCAGGTAGCGTTAAAAAATAAAAAAAATGTAACGCTATAAAAATAACCAAATGTAACTGATTATGGTACTACCTATCCAGAAAATAAAAAGCATGTATAATACAACTTAAAGAGGATATCCTGGCAACATCTGAAATGGCTACTTCTGATAAAACTGCTGGTGAAAAAACAAGTATTATCTTCTTTTATGAATTTGCTGTCAGTAAAAGCCGTCTTGTTTTTACGGATGAGCATAGAAAGACACACACTTAGGTGGTTACTCATGACAAAAATGAAAAGAAAGTCTGTTGTATACCCACATAAACCCACATGTTATTCAGCTGGTAAATTGGTTACTACCAAAAGTGCGGACAATGCAGCCAGTCTGACGGATTCAACTGTTTCTATTTCCAGTAATTGCTCTAAAGCCGGAATAGCCCGTCTATCCCGAAGTTGTACCAGATAGGTAGCGGCAGCCTGTCGCATCTGTGGAGCTTGGTCTTTCAGAAACCGGGTTAAAAACTCCCATAAATGGGTAGAGCGTATATTCCAGATGGTTTCCAGTGCCTTTAACCGTTCTTCAACTGAAAACCCAGTATGTATAGCTATGCATACTGGCAATAACTCACTCAACTGTGAATGATTTTCACCCCACAGGCACTTTCCATCCCATCCATATTCCCAGGGAAACCTATTTTGTTCGTAATCACTTACAATCAGGCTGCAACAAGCTAGTAAAAGCGGCTCATTCAGTAACGTAGTTCTAAAATCCCGATAAAAATCGCTTCGGGACAATTGATTAGACCGTTCGCTTATGTCTATACTGAGATATCCCGGCTGCATCTCAAAATGCAGAATTCCCAACACAGCCTGAGTTTCTTTATCAGCAATCAGCAGATAGAATTCTTTTCCTCCACCATCACCACCCAGCCAGCGATTATTCCACTCACGTGCAAAGGCTTTAGACAGGTAACATAACCTGGCATATACCCACGAACCCATATCCACTCTCTCTTTTTCCATAGCTTTACTTACAGTCTCTTGCAACTCATACACCAGATCATATCCTGAATACTCCAGATTCAGAGATAGTTCGTCACTTTCTTCCCAGTTCAAGTCTTCAATCAATCCAGTAGCCATGTGTTCTAACCCAAAGACAGGCACCCTGCAAAAATAGCGATCCGTAAAGAAGCCATCCAGTTCTTCAAATATACCTCTGGAGGGAAGATTCTCTACTGATGGTTGAATGTCCGCAAATGCCTGATACTTTTCCAGTGTTACACTATCGGATGGTATCTGAAACCGATACACAGCAACAGGGACATCAGTTTCCTGTATGGGAATCTGCATACCTCTGACAGGACCTTTTTCCCATTGCCCAGTACGGGAATCGATAGTGTTTTCGGACACAATACGAAACCCTTCCGGAAATCGGGCCACATACCAAGCAAACGGATCGGTTTCTTTTCCCAACGGACCCACATAACACACAAATACATCGCCGACTTTTGTACACTGGTAGTGGTGAATGCAGTACAGCGATCGGGGTTGAATAGATATGTCCTTTACCCATTCTTCCGAAAGAAGATGTATACGGGAATGCCGCTTGTTGCCAATATGATACAAGGTTACCAAATCATAGACTTTCAATTGTATGGACTTTTTCCAATACCTGTCGAAAACGGCTTCAGTATATTCGGCCAGCAATGCCTCATATTCCAATTGAATATATGACTCTATGAATGAAACAATATCAGATGAAACAGTTTGGTTAGTCATATACTAAGGGTTGTTGAACAAAATAGCTGATCGGAATTCACGACAAAAGTTTTCTTGCGCATAATTCTATGTAAGCCAACACTTGCGGTGAATTCCGATCAGATTTTATTTTTGCGGTGAGTTATGCGCAAAACAAAAAATGATCGGAATTCAGGTCAAAGCCAAAATTGATCGGAGTTATAGGCAATCTCTTCATGAATCAGACAAGCTGGATTCCTTTCCCTGAAAATAGTTTGCCGTGAACTATGCGCAATGCAAACATACATTTTACAGATATATTAGTGAGTTTAGTACCTCTCAGGCTACTCATCAAAAACAACTTGCAGTTGAGGTACATCCTGCTGCAACTTTTCCAGGTTGGCTTTTGCCTGTTCCTGTAAAGAGGCATTACTTTTAGCTAGATACAGTGTTTTCAATCCTGTAAATGATTTCAACGGATTCTTTTTCTTTACAAAATCGCTTATTTGTATTTTTAGTCCTTCCACTTTCTCCAAACTTGCCTTGCTGGAAGTGAGTTTATCCAGTGGCAACCAGGACCAGTTCAAAATGGTATTCGTACTCTGTGACTGCAAAGCAAAGTCGGCATCTTCAATACTGGTGGTGAGTAAGTGATACAAACAGTCTTTCGAAATCGTTTCAGATTGTATCATATCTTGGTGTTCTTTGCTACAAATGGAATAGTATTCTTCAAAATGGAATTGAAGAATGGTTCTGGCCAACAACGTTTTGTCAACTTCGGGTGATTTCCACAACAATCGAATGATTTTTAGATAGTCAGTCTTCATTCGAATACGTTTGACCACTGCAACAATTTCAGCAGATGCATATTTTTCCAACACAGTCATGGCTTTCTTTTTGACTTTGCTGTCCAGCTCTTTCTGCAAAACCACCAACACCAGTGTATACAAAATAGACTCTGGCAAACCACCCTGATTGATCATTTCTAGTGCTAATTGAATATTGGCTGGATCAACACTAATCAACAGACGAGTCAGATTGGCTTGAGTATTCTCATCGGATTCTTTCAGGAAAGGAATATCCAGCTTTTCCAGATAGGATTTTAGTTGTGATCCTGTCACCAGAGGCAGTTTTGATTGGAGTACGAGTTGTACTTGTTCTTCAGAAATACCTTTGCCAATGAGAATGTGGGTGGTTTTCTCTGTCAGTGTGCTTTCTAATTGAATATTGTGTTTTTTACATTTTTCTTTCAGTTCTTTGGTACTTATGCCATCCACTGTACCAAACAAACAAATACCACCCAAGGATAACACTTGTGATTGTTCAAATGGATTGGTAATTTTCTTTTCAAGTACAATAAGGGTATTTCTGACTACAGCAGGGATTTTTACATTTAGCAAAGGAAGCAACTCTGAACCAGAAACATCGTTCAGATAGTCTTCATTCATACAGAAAACGGCAACTATTCGCTTTTTTTCTTCCTCCGAGTACGTGTCTTGCCTTACATATTTGAGCAGGCTTATCAAAGGGGCCCCGTCCTTTACTTCACTTTGAGGCATATTTACATGAAAACCTGTGAGCTTATCCAGAAAAATCAGCTCAACGGGAATTTTCTGTAATGCAGTGCGGCCAAGGTAGATATTTTCCAATGCCTGAAAATCACCGATTCGGGCAGGAAGCTGCGTAACTGTACAACTGCCTATATTCAGTGATTGCAAGGTCTCCGGATTAACGCAGGTTAGTATCTGATCCAGGTCGATTGTTTTGTTGCCGTTTAGTGTAAGATGTTTGACTTGAGGCAAATATCCTGGCAAATGGACAATACTGTTGTTTTCCAAAATGAGTGTGTGCAGGTTTTCACAATGTATTAAAGCTGGAGGCAACTGCCTTAGATTCAGGTTTTGAAAGATTACCTTATGAAGATTAATTGCCTTAGGTAAACCACCCGTATTTTCTGGAAACGCAATGGCCTTAGCTGGATTCAATGGTGAATTATGTATGGATGAGACCTCGCATTGTTGCAGGTTGGGCAATTGCATCAAATTGTTTATCACTTGCGTTACCAACTCAGGCTCAGGATACTCCCAGATTTTCAGACTGAATTTTGTAAGCTTTTGAAGTGACAGAAACAGATCCTCAGAAACGGGCGACGAATGCTTTATTTCAATATCCAGTACTTTCAGATTCTCCAGTTGGTTTAGCCGAGCAAACACATCCAGTGGTGGGTTACTCTCAGGAACTTGGAAAGTTACCGAAATATCCAATTGGGTTAGTGATTTCACAGAACTTAATAGTTCCAGAAATCGGATGTCTGCTGCTAGTGTTTGAGGCGAGAAATTAAAATCAGCAACCTTGATGGCGGTCAGTGAAGGCTTTGAAACCAGCTTATCAAATACATCACAAAAGGGATGTGTTTTTTGGTGAGCCCATCGGTATTGAACTTCTATTGACTCAATAGCGGAGAGCCTCTCCGCCTCTTGCGGACTTATTATCTCTTTCTCAGAACCAAAGTAAAGCGAGTTTTTTAAATGACGGTTATTTTTCATAGGGTGTTATCAAAACTAAATTTAAAAGCTATCTTCTGATCATCAGTGTCACAAGCCCGGCAAAAATGCCTGGCTGAAAGGTGCTACTCAGCACTATTTTTAACTAAAAACCACCTTAAGGTATGGAAGATCTTGTTGCAACTTTTCCAGGCTGGCTTTTGCTTGTTCCTGTAAAGAGGCATTAGTATTTGTCAGACACAGCGTTTTCAAGCTCGTAAATGATTTCAACGGTTTTTTTTTCTTTGCAAAATCACTGATGTGTATTTTTAGCGCTTCTATTTTATCTAGGCTGGCTTTACTGCTGGTGAGTTTGTCCAGAGGAAACCATACCCAAGTGAGAATTCCGTTTGTGTCTGTTTGTGATTGTAAAACCAGATCTGCATCTTCCACACTATTTTTAAGTAAACTATACAGATTGTTTTTGGGAATTCCAACAGATTGTACCTGTTGAAACTCCTCACTGCAAATCATAAAATTTCCTGATAATTCTAATTGAAGAATAGTTCTGGCCAGCAGCGTTTTATCAATCTCAGATGATTTCCACAATAATTGAATGATTTTCAAATAGTCAGTCTTCATTCGAATGCGTTTGACTACTGCAACAATTTCAGCAGATACATATTTTTCCAACATAGTCATGGCTTTCTTTTTGACTTTGCTATCCAGCTCTTTCTGCAAAACCACCAACACCAATGTATACAAAATAGACTCTGGCAAACCACCCTGATTGATCATTTCCAATGCCACTTGAACATTGGCTGGATCAACGCTGATCAGCAAACGGGTCAGATTGGTTTGTGTATGTGTATCAGATTTTTTCAGGAAAGGAGTATCCAGCTTTTCCAGGTAGGATTTTAGTTGTGTTCCTGTCACCAGAGGCAGATTGGATTGCTGCATCTGTTTGATCTGTTCTTCGGTAATGCCTTTGCCAATGAGAATGTGGCTGGTTTTATCTGTCAGTGTGGTTTCAAGCTGAATATTGTGTTTTCTACATTTCTCTTTTAATTCTCTGGTACTCATTCCTTCTACTGATCCGAACAGGCAAATACACAATGAACAAGGGTCTGAAGTAGCCCCAATCGAATCAGCAATCTTCTTTTCCAGAAGAGCCAGGACATTCTGGGCAATGGTGCTTTGTGAAATCAGCAACAACGGAAGAATTATTGAAAGGGGAACAGAGTCCAGATAGTCGTTTTTCTTAAAATAGATGGCAACACCTGCTTTTTTTTCTTCGTCAGTAAACGAATAGATTCGTAAATGAGAAAGAAAGTTAGAAAAGGGGCTGTTAGTATAAATTTGAATCTTTTGATATACCGCGGAGAGATTTGTAAGTTTATCCAATAGGCCTATTTCTATCGGAAGTTTTTTTACAGGATTGCCACCAAGATCCATTTTTTTTAATTTACGAAACTGGCCAATACGGACAGGTAGTTCGGAAATAGAACAATTCCTTAACTCAAGTGACTCCAATTCTTCTGGATTAAGACAACTCAGTACCTGGTCCAGATCAATTCCAGTATTATCTTCCAGATTAAGTTCTTTTACATTCAGCAAACAACCAGGTAATTGACCCAGGTTCAGGTTTTTAAATGTGACATTCTGCAGATTTGCTCCTTTAACGGAACTGTTGTGACTTTTGGGAAATACAATGAGGTTGCCAACTGGTAAAGACTGATTATACATTCCTTTCACACAGATGTTTTCCACCTCCGGTAGGTATATCAGATTATTAATTACTATTCGGACCAAATCAGGTTGAGGCTCATCCCAAATAGTTAGATGGAATCTTTTAAGTTTGTGAAGTGGAAGAAATAGATCTTCAGTAAAAATACATGGAGTACCTACTTCAATATCAAGTGATTCCAGATTGGTTAACTGATTGATAAAGTTGGGTAACAACTTAAAATGGTCAGCAAAACATCTATGACTTCGGTTCCCTAATTTCAGTTCTTTCAGATTTTTAAGTCCTCCTAGAATATCTAGCAAAGATTCATTCTCTGCACTTTCCAAATAGATTCCAATCTCTAATCGGGTTAGTGTTTCAACAGAACTGAGCAATTTTAGAAAACGCATATCCTCCTCCAAAGGTTGTGCTTTCAAAACAAAATTCTCTACCCGGATAGATGTAAGAGTAGACAGGTTAAGTAACTTCTCAAACACATCACAGAAGGGATAGGTTTTCTGATGTACAAAATCATAAAAAATTTCTATCGACTCAATCCCTGAAAGCTTTTCTGCTTCCTGTGGACTTATGATATCTTTTGATGAGCCGAAAAAAAGAGTGTTTTTCATACGGTGTTATCAAAACTAAATTTAAAACCTATCTTCTGATCATCAGTGTCACAAGCCCAGCAAAGATGCCTGGCTGAAAGGTGCCACCCATCACCACTGGGAATGCAGGCTCATAGACAAGTGAAATTTCTACCAGGCTTTTGAGCGTGGCTTTCATCTTCTGACTCACCTGTTCAAAAGCCTCAAAGGTCTGAGGCGACAGGTATTCCTTGTATTCCTCATCGGCCTGTTGATCCCAAAAGATGCAATTACGTTTCTGTATCCTTTTCATTCTGAGTTTTGCTCCTTCCAGAAACTGACCTAATGCAATAAAATCAGGCAAGCCATCTATCATCTCTCCACAATACACAAAAGGAAAATAGGCCATGTCTCCTTCTGAATTGAGTGCTGTACATCCTGCTTCGGTCAGTAGCTGAGCTAGTTCCTGAGTAAAACGGATTGCTTCCCCTAAAGCAGGCCAGGGCAATGTATCAGACAACGGATCTGCACCTTGTCGGAAAAAGCCACTGGTATAAAACTTACCCCCCAACAAGGTCAGGAAAATAGACCAGTTGGGGTCCTGGGAAGGAGTACCTGCATATTGTTTGCCCCAGAGGACTTTTTCTTCAATGGCTCCAAACGTTTCAACAAAAGCATCCCGTTGTGGATTCTCTCCCTTTTCTCTGTCCAAGCTTACGGGGGTGGGTGCTGTCTTTGTCTCCGTTGGGGCAACCACCGAATTGAGTGCGGCTTCATAATCGGCCAGATCTACAGGATCAGCAGGTGGCTGAAACTGGCGAACCGAGAGCAACTTACCTAGCGGCTCAACCCGAATGCCACCCCGCCACTGCCAGTTTCCCACATCGTTATTGTATTTGCTCACAATCCGCCACTCCTTTTCTTTCGTGCGAAAATTTTCGCGTTTGGCAATATAAAAGGAGGCAGAATAAGAGTCACTCCAGTTAGAATAACTGCTTACATAGCACCGAAACAGAGATCCATAGTCTGTATGCTCATATTCTTTGATCTGAAACAGAATACGTGGTTTGACCTGTGCAAGCTTGGCTTCTCCCTCTGTAAACCATGACTCATATATTGACCGATAATTCACCTCAGTCATTAAGTCAGCCCCATACATACGATCAACCTTATCCCGAACTTCTTCGAAGAGTTCATCATCCTGCTCCAGGTAATAGGCTTGCCAGGCAGCATATTCGTTGGCAATAAATTCGTTAATAAAGGCAATGGCTTCTTCCATCATAGATTTAAGAGTAGATTAGTTATATTTCTTGGTTCTATTGTGTCTTGTTTTTAGGTCTGGTTTAATCAGTCTCCTTACCTGATTCACTCTACGATTATTTGCAGGATTATTAAGTGAAAAATACCTGTATTTGAGGTAAATCCTGTTGCAACTTTTCCAGGTTAGGCTCTGCCTGTTTTCGCCTTTCGGTATTACTTCCGGCCAAGTAAAGTATTTTCAACCCTGTAAATGATTTCAATGGATTTGTTTTCTTTGCGAAATCGCTAATGTGTATTTTTAGCGCTTCTATTTTATCCAGACTGGCTTTGCCAACGATAAGTTTGTCCAGAGGCAAACATGACCAATCTAAAACATTGTTTTCAGTTTGTACCTGTAGGGCAAAATCGGCATCCTCAATACTGACATCCATTAGATGACACAAACAAAATTCTCTGATTGAAGCGTCTTTTACCATCTTCTCATGTGTCCGGCTACAAATTGCAGAATATTCAGGAAGACAAATCTCCAGAATTGCTCTGGCAAGCAGCGTTTTGTAAATATCAGGTGCGTTCCAGAGCAAATGAATAATTTTCAAATAGTCGTTTTTTAACCGAATACGGACAATGGCAGCTATCACACTAGCAGGCGCAGACCGTTCGAGTAGGGTCATAGCTCTTTTCTTGATTTTGCTATCTATAAATGTCAAAACCACCAACACCAATGTGTACAAAACGGAATCCGGCAAACCTCCCTGATTGATCATTTCCAGTGCCAGTTGTAGATTGTCGTCGTCGACACTGATCAACAGCCGTTTCAGGTTTGTTACTATTGTCTGATCAGATTCTTTCAGAAAGGGTTTTTCCAGCTTTTCAAGATAGGCTCTGAGGTGTCCGCTTGTTACCAGAGGAAGAGAGGATTTGAGTACGAGTTGTATTTGTTCTTTGGTAATACCTTTGCCAATGAGAATGTGAGTGGCTTTATCTGTCAGCGTGCTTTCAGTTCGAATACCATATTTTTTATATTTTTCTTTCAGTTCTTTTAAGCCCAGCCCTTCTACTACCCCATACAGACAGATACACAGGTTAGAAGAATCTTGGATAGCCCCAATCGAGTCAGGAATCTTCTTTTCCAGAACTGCCAGAACACTTTGGGGAACAGTAGGCTTTGAAATCAGCAGCAACGGAATAATTGTTGAAGCGGGAACAGAGTCCAAGTAATCATTTTTCTGAAAATAGATGGCAACACCTGCTTTTTTTTCTTCATCAGTAAATGAATGATTCCGTAAATGAGAAAGAAAGGAAGAAAAAGGAGCATGAGAGTGTATTTCAATCTCACGACATGTTGTATGAAGGAAGGTAAGATTATCCAGCACACCGATTTCTACTGGAAGTTTTTTAATAGAATTATTGTAAATATCAATTTTTTTCAACTTTCTCAGAAGACCAATCTGGCTTGGCAGTTCCTTAAGCTTGCAATGATTGAGGATTAGTGTTTCCATCATACCCGGATCAAGGCAAGTTAGTATCTGACCTAAATCCAATGTTTTATTATGGGTGATTTCCAATTTTTTTATCTTACACAGACACTCTGGAAATGTCGTAATGTAATTCTTACCAATTGTCAGTTCTTCCAGATTTTCACATCTGGCTAATCCAGTTGGCAACTGTCCCAAATCCAGATCGTTAAACTTCACTATGCGGAGTTGAGGTAAACTCATAAACTCTCTATTGTCTTCTGCAAAAAAAATTGGTTTGCCTCTTCGAGGCTTGTCATAGTTATAGTAACCAAAAACGTAGCAACTTTTCAGGGCAGGTAATAAAAATAAATTTCGCATCAGGGTTCGAACTGTAGCAGCAGCAGGAGGGTCTGAAATATACATCGTGAATTTTTGTAGTTGCTGGAGAGAGACAAAAGATTCTTCAGCCAAAGGGACTGGCTCCTGCATACTGATGAAAAGCTCTCGTACACTACTCAGCTTATTGACAAAATCAGGTAGACGTTTCAAACGGGATGCAGGTTTGGGCCACTCGTTTCTTGGGATATCTCCACGCAAAATCAATATGAGTTCCTGCAGATTTTGTAATTCTACCAGTGGATCAAACAAATGTTCCTGATCCTCCAGCTGGCAGTTGATATCTATCTTTAGAAAAGTCAGTGTTTTGATTGAGCCAATTGCTTGGATCAATCGTCTGTTGAGATCAAGCGTTTCTGCACTCACTCTAAAATCCCAAAGTTCCAGTTTTTTCAAGGAAGTCAGAGAAATCAACTTTTCAAAAGTATCACAAAAGGAATCTGTCAGAGGCAAATCACATGAAAGTTCTACAATTCTCATACTAGAAACTTCTTTGAGTTGCTTTGGAGTCATTGTTTCTTTTTTCAGAATCGACAATAAATCGGATGCCATAGGAGGAATAAAAAATCAAAATGGGTTAAAGAAGGATTAAAAACGATGAGTCAAAACCAACTGCCGGGATAGTGTGTCTTCACTCAATTCAGTTAAAAAATACCTGTAGTTGTGGTAAATCTTGTTGCAACCTTTCCAGGTTAGGCTCTGCCTGTTCCCGTAATTCATCATTCTTTTCAGCCAGATACAGTGTTTTCAACCCTGTAAAGGATTTCAATGGATTCTTTTTCTTTGCGAAATCACTGATGTGTATTTTTAGCGCTTCTATTTTATCCAAAGTTGCCTTGCTGGAAGTGAGTTTGTCCAGTGGCAACCAGGACCAAAAAAGAATTCCATGTCTGGTAATTTGCGACCTTACAGCAAAATCGGCATCTTCTACACTTGTAGTGAGCAAGTAATACAAGCAGTATTTTGAGATTTTTTCAGACTGTATTATTTGCTGGTGCTCTTTACTACAAATGGAGTAGCTTTCCCAAAAGTAAAATTGAAGAATGCTTCTCGCCAATAGCGTTTTATCTATCTCAGGTGATTTCCACAACAATTGAATAATTTTCAAATAGTCGGTCTTCATGCGAATGCGTTTGACTAATGCTGTAATCTCAACAGGAGCACACTTTTCCAGCACAGTCATGGCTTTCTTTTTGATTTTGCTATCCAGCTCTTTTTGTAAAACCACCAACACCAGTGTATACAAAACGGAATCTGGTAAACCTCCCTGATTGATCATTTCCAGTGCTAACTGAATATTGGCGGGCTCAACGCTGATCAGCAAACGGGTCAGATTGGTTTGTGTATGTGTATCGGATTCTTTCAGGAAAGGAGTATCCAGCTTTTCCAGGTAGGATTTTAGTTGTGTTCCTGTCACCAGAGGCAAACTGGATTGCTGAACTTGTTGCACTTGCTCTTCACTGATACCTTTACCAATGAGAATATGGGTGGTTTTATCTGTCAGTGTGCTTTCAAGCTGAATGCTCTGCTTTTTACATTTCTCTTTTAATTCTCTGGTACTCATACCTTCTACTATACCAAACAAACAAATACACAATGAAGAAGGATTTTCAGTCGCACTAATCGAATCAACAACCTTCTTTTCCAGTTGAAAAAGGGTATTTTTGACAAGGGCGGGTCTTTTTTCTGTCAGAAAGGGAATGATATCCAACGCAGAAGCGTCATCCATGTTGGATGCATTGAGAAGTAACAACGCATAGGCTCGTTTTTTATCTTCTTCCGAAAAAGAACGGTCTCTCATATATGCAATAAAATCTGAAACAGGTTGTCCAAATTTTATTGCACTGTTATTGATGGCTTTGTAGATATACACAATATTTTCCAATCTGGCTATTTCTATTGGAAATTTTTGCAAGGGATTGTCTGAAAGATATAGATACTTTAACTGTCTAAATCGACCAATCTGAGCAGGGAGTTCAGTCAGATTACAATTACAGATAGTTAACTCTTGGAGTGTGCCTGGATTGAGATAAGTCAGTATTTGGTCCAAGTCAATTGTTCTGTTACCGTTTAGTGTAAGCTTTTTTAGTTTTGACAAATAACCAGGAAATATTGAAATATCATTATCCGAAATATCCAGTACTTCCAGGTTCTCACATTCTTGTAAAGCAGCAGGTAAGTGTCGTAAATTTAAATTATGAAGTATTATTTTCTGTATACTGACCAGCCTCCTGATAATGGTATATTGTTCTGGTTTTATAATCTCTGTTTCTTTCTTGTGTCCCTCATAAGCACTACGGATAGAAATAGTCTTAATTACAGGCAACTGAAATAAATTTCGCATCAGTAGATGAATGGTGTTCGAAACAGGAGGTTCGGAAAGTTCCAGGAAAAATTCTTCCAGTTTCAGGAGAGTGACAAAAGCTTTTTTGGACATTGACATACTTCCCTTTATTTTAATGTCAAGCCGGCGTAAATTGGTCAGACCATTGATAAAATCGGGCAGATACTTGAAGTGAGATGAAGGTTCTGCACACTCTTTTACAGGTGTACTTTCCTGTACAATCAATTCTAATTGGTTCAAACTTTTCAACTCTGCCAGTGGATCAAACAAATGTTCCTGGTCTTCTAATTGGTAGTTGATATGTATTTTTAAAGAAATCAGTGTTGGGATTGAACCGAGTAATTGGATCAATCGTCTGTTGAGATCAAGCGTTTCTGCACTCACTCTAAAATCCCAAAGTTCCATTTCTTTCAACGATGCGAGAGAAACCAACTTTTCAATACTATCACAATAAGAATCTGTAAGATCTGGACCACAGGTAAGAGTTACTGATGTAAGACAAGTAATTTGTTGCAATTCTTGTGGTGTTACTCTATCTTTTTTCAGAATCGAAAGTAAATAGGAAAACATAGGAAAAACAGAAAAATAAAAATGGGTAAAGGCTTAAAACACGATGAGTCAAAACCAGATTTTGCATTGTGGCAGCCTATATCTGATTTGCTCCTGCATTTGGCTCGAAAGTGGATTGTTGTGCAGATAGAGTTTTGTAAATATTATCTTTGGCCTTAGTATTTACGAATTGCTTCCTTTATACTTTCATCCAGCCAGTTTTCTATCCATTGGAAGAATGTAAATGGCCTAGTGGGATATTCAAAAGTATTATCCCCTTTCTGGGTCACCATTCCTTGTGGGATCGAAGAAATACTGTTACCTCCTGCAATATTCCAGATAGTTCCCCTCAATTCACCTTCTACCACTAGAGCATGACAGTACCCACCCCCATTTTTATTAATCACGATTGCCCCCTCAATTGACAAAATAACAGGAGCAATATGAGACAGCACACTGGGTTTTTCTGTCAGAAGTTTATTTCTGAAAATAGCAATGTGTTCAGACGTTAACTCACGGAAGTAAGTAAGCTCTCCATAGCCAGTCTCTTCATTTAAGTATTCATCACCAAACCAACGGTCTGGATCATTTGAAAAATGCCTGGTGTAGCTTACCAACTCTTTAGGATTAAGTAACCTATATCCTGGTCCAGCACCCCAGCCGATATGTAAAAGAAAATTGCGGTAATCCTGAGGTAGCTGTATACCGAATGTTTGTTCCAGTTGCAGAAGTTCCACCTCAGAAACCGGATAAGATTTGTACTCATGCCCGTGTTGTTGTTCGTTTACAAACCAATCTGCTCCGTGTATTTTCCGCTTTTTGTCTACTTGTGACAAGTAGTGTAATTTCTCTTTCAATTGAGCAATTGTAACTGTTGACATGCCAGGTTTTAGAAATTGAATAACTGCTGATATCTTTTGTGAGTATGTAATGGTGCGTACAAGGTATTATTCCGGATTTCTTCCTGTAAGGCAGGATCCTTTTGTAGTGCTTTTTCCAGCCAGTCAATAGCAGTGTCGTACTGGCCTGCATCTGTATACGTTTCGGCCAGTGATTGCATGACCAGGGTATCTTCCGGATCAATTTGGTGGGCGTTGTGCAAATCCTGTAAAGACTCACTAAAACGACCCAGGCTACGATACAAATACCCCCGATTATTTAAGGCTGTCGTATTTTCCGGTTCCAGTCTCAATGCCTCTGCCAGATCTTCCAGTGCCTTTTCGGGCTGCCCCAAATCTTCTTTTAAACTGGCACGTGCCACCAGACAATCTACATTCTCCGGCTTGATAAAGAGCGAGAGATCATAGTCATCCATAGCCTCTTCCCATTCTCCCATATCCTGTAAAAGCATAGCCCGGTTGTAAAGAATTTCAGCGTTATTGGATGAGAGATTCAATGCCTGGTTATAATAATCCAGTGCTTCTTCCAACCTACCTTCTTCTGCTTTTTGAATCGCCAGATTGTTCAAGTCTTCTGCTTTCATCTGGATTCTTTCAAAAACTGTTTCAAAAGGCTCAGCGTCTGGAATAAGGGAGGCAGTCACAATCTGTGATTGTGGTTTGTCAAGCATAACCTCCTGTTTATAATCTATTCCAGCCTCACTGGTATAATCGCCCGTATTTTTTTCATGAGGCTCAAGCAGGCGATAGACTCGCAGAAAGGTAAGTGCTTCTTTGCTAAAACGGAGGCCGGCGTGCCACTCCCAACCTGTAGACGTATCACTACTCATATACCGGGCTACAATCTTAAACGCCTGATCGACTTGGATGACATAATAGGAATAAAAGTAGGAGATTCCTTTCTTACGGTTTGTACCTGTATAAAAACGATACACCAAGCCCAGTGAATCGTGCTGATATACCCGTACCAGAAAAAGCCTGCGGGGTGCATTGATCTGTATCTGAGATTTAATGTCTTCAAATCCAGGTGTTCCGGGTTGTTTAAAACGCAGTATGCCTGAAGCTACATTGCCCGAAAAATAGTGGCTGTCCAGATCTTTTACTTTCTGTTTGAATCCTTCGGCATCCAGGTCTTCCTGAATCTGTGCAAGTGTTAGCTGGTATTCTGCTTCCAGAAAGGCATTCATAAACCGAATGGCATCTTCATCTTGAGACAAAACACTATTTTCAACAAACATAGTATGTATTTGTTTAAGCTAGTTAGAATTTAGAGAATAGATATACAGTTGATTACTTGAGCTTTACCAGAACAACCCAACGTTCCCACTCTTCGGACTGTTTTTTCAGACTTACTTTTTCCTTCAGGTGTTGTACCCGATCTAAATAGTGCGATTGCAGTTCCTGGTCGTAGCGAATGTATTTTCGGGCAAGATCAGACAGGTTGAATGATTCCGATTCAAAAACAGATTGCCAGATCGATACACAGCTTTCTACTTTTTTGTGAGGCTGGTAGTTCCATGCAGCAGAATAACTCAGCATCACATGCGCCTCCAGCAAATCCAGAAATAGCTGAAAGGGTTTCCAGTTGTGTATAACATCGGAGGTATTCTCCATGAGGACCAACAAATCTGCAAAGAGTTCCGAAAAAGAAACAGAGAGCAACCGCATCGCAGTTAGTGTCCATTGGATAGTACCTGTGCCACTTCCTGCCGCTTCCCAATGATTGTCCCAGAGAATCCTTTTAAACAGGGGTTTGTCTTCGTACAAAGCAATACCCAGTATGATTCCGGCATTACAGTCGGTAGAGGCGGTGGTATTTCCAAGCTGATACAGCGCATCTTTTAATGAAGAATTATCCGTACGGCAAGCCAGCATAGGCACAAACTCGCTAAACAGATTCTTTCCCATACACTTGCTGATTTCCTGTTCAATAGTTTCTTTGTAGGGTGTCAGATCCTCAAAACACATGAGTCCCAAACAAGCCTGTTGCACTTCCCAATGCAGATCTGAATTAGTGATGTAATGCATCAGCACAGGCTTTGCGGGTTCATACTGCATGGCACCCAAACATTGCAGCACCTCAGTCGCTACCTCTGCTTTGAGTTGCAGGCCATCCAGACACACATCGGCTATACGCTTTGCTATGGAGGCATTTCCAAGTGTGGCAATGGGTACAAGTACGCTTTCCCGATTATAGGCAAAAGGCTTTTCCAGAAAGAAGGTGACCAATGTGTCTGCATCTGAAGCGTCTCCATAGGTTCCAATCACATCACAATAAAATTCGATGTGACGGTAATCGTGGCGAGCAGGCGTCTGAAGCTGTTGGATAAGTTCCTGAGTGATGGCAAGCATAGGATTTTGAGCGTGTACCCAGACAGGTCTTTCACCAATCAACCTGTCTGTCAAGTTAGTTAGTTGTTGTTAAAGGGAAAACTATGCTTTAGGTCTTCAATCAGGGCAGCCAGAGGTGCTGTTTGGAGATTGAAGGACTTTCCGTCTCCCACTGCTTCCTCTGCCACTATTAGATCTTCCAGCAAATCGTCCAGGGTGCAATCTCCTGATTTTATGAGGTCCATTCGCATGGTAGTGAGCACAATACCTGTTGGATGACGAAGTATCTGATACCGATGGAATACCGACCACACCAGTCCATAAAAAGCACGGTTGATTTCTTCGTCCTCTGAAAACTGATACGTAAGATTATGCGGCTGTACTACATTTGCTACCAGGATATTGGCAATTTCCGCATCCGTTTTACCCGACTGCCGGGTACCTGCAACTGCCCATTCATAGCTTTGCTTGTTGGCATCAGTCGTTTGCTGTTGTTCTTTGTTCCGTTTGTCGATGGTATAGTTTACAATAGCATAAAATTCATCTTCAGAAAAGCCTGCCTGTAGTGCAAATCCCAATAAGGCGGTCTCTTCCCGTTCATTCAGTTCACCACTTTCCAGGCAGACCAGTATCATCGAAAACAACTCATTGCCAGCTTCTTCTTTGGTATCAGGGATCACAAATGATAGATTTCTGATGTTCTGCACATAATAGCTGTACTCTTCATCAGTAATCCCCAGAGAATATGAAAACTGGTCAACCACATCTTTTTCGGTGGGTGTAATTACACCATCGGCTGCTATAATTAAAAGTAGATTTTGAAAGGATTCGGTACGTTTCATAGATTTTGCAGGAATTGATACGTAAAATAATATTTGGTATGTTGAATCAGTCAGCCAACAAGGCGGCCACATAAAATCGTTTATATTTTTCAGCAGGGAGCTCTATCCGCATTCGTTCCCGATAAAGTATCAGGGTTAAAACCGCATTACAATCTGGTTCAAAACAAGGATATCGGTAAGGCTCAAAATCAAGTGTATCAGTTTGTTTATACTCATGCACCCAGTAATCAGCTAGTTGTAAAACAGCTTTTTGAGTGGCTGATACAGATTGACTACGGATCGCCTTATACAATTCCAACCAGTAGGGACTATCATACAGGTTGCTTTCTTCAATAGAAACAGGTTTCCCTGTCATCAAGGCATAGATGACACGATCGGCAGTTTGCAAACTAGGAATATCATCCGGCCAGTGTTCATACAGCGTTTGGTCAAATATGCCTGCCAATGCAAAATAGATCACTGCTTCTACTGGCTGTTCTGGCAATAAACTTCCCTCTTTGGGTTGAGCCGCCAGAGCCCCCATACAGGCAAACCACTCTCTGCAACGAGAAGCAGAGGCGCCCGCAGCACATTCCAGCGAAACGAGTTGCAGCAGGCTGTCCAGCCGATGGATGGATACTTCTTTCCGAAAAGCAGCAGCTAGTTCGCGATAAAAATATTTTCCTTTTTTTACCCGCTGGCAAGTCAATACAGGCTGTGTCTGTAGCAACATATCTATCTGATTGTTAATCTCGTTGATAGTGGGTAATGGATAGGATTTGGGCATACAAAAACGGATGGGTTTGTGTTTCAATCATTCTGCCTCCAGGATCTCAATCACAGCAAAGGCTTCCTGTCCATAAAGGTTCCAGCCAAAGAGAAACTGATAGTTTTTAACAACCGTATCAATCCCAGGAAAATATTCATCGCTAAAATCCTCGTGAGTTATAAACCAGGTTACGCGTTCTATGGAAGCAGTATCCTGAAAAGCCCAAATCCAGGGTCTAAGCTGCATTCGCTGCAAAAACGAAATAATCAAAGGCGTTTGAAAAGCTTTTTGTCGTTGAGGAAGTTCAAATACTATTTGCTCTGCTGTTAGTTTTTCTTCTGGAAGAGCTGATTCTTTAGCTATTTTCTCAATCAGTGATGTTATGGTATCAGCCATACATGTGATATGGATTTCATCGTCTTCCTTATTGTAAATCACAAAAGCAAACTGACGGCCTGTCACACCCTCTTTTTCAAGTTCACTGGCAATCTTCATAATTGCATCAATCTGCGCTACCAACTGGGTTTCATACCATTCATCCTTATCCTCTTTTTTAATCTCAAAAACCCCAAAAGCATACTCATGGTTAGGAGGAGCCGCTTCCCATCCAAAAAGAAAATTAGCCCATGGAGCCAAATCAAAGCATTGATTTAAATATACAAGAGAACTATTATCATTTAGGGTTTCAAAGCTCATAGAATCCTTCATAACATCAATGAAAGAACACACCTTATGTTCACCCAAAAACATCTTTTGTTTCTCGGGTAGCGTCCACCAATTTGACGGTATTGATGAATCACTAGATTCTGCTTCCCTTGCTGCGTTCAATAATGGAAGCAGAACATCGGACTCTGCCTTTATATAAATTTCATCTACCATGTACTCAAACCCAACAAAATACCGGTCTAACCGAGGTTCTTCTCCAATCTGGTTCAAAATATCCTGTATTTGCTCAACCTGAACTGACAAGACTCTCTCGCTTTCAGACATCCATTCATCAAGCAAAATAAGTCCCGGACAATCAGTTAATAGTGCATAAATTTTCTCCCTAAAGTCTCTGTCATATTCTTTCACAAATGCACGATACAACTCTGTTCGCTTCAGATTAGGTAACACTTTCAAATTGGGTACTGACTCCAGTGAATTATCTGACAACTTCAATTCTTCAAGTTGAGTCAAACTTTCTATTGAGTTCGGAACTTCTCGCAAGCCTGTTTTTTGCAGATTTAGTATTTGAAGCTGATTCAATGCATTGATGGCAAAGGGTAAAGTCTGAATCTGTGGGTTTTCTGACAGATCCAACTTTTCCAGTTTGTGCAAACTCAGAATACCTAACGGAAAACCTTCCAGTTCACAATTCTGTAAATCTAAATACTTCAACTCACTGAAAGTATCGAACTGGCGTTGCGTAGGAAGAGAAACCAGCTTGTTTTCTCTCAAATCCAGATAGTGAAGCGAATCCAGCGAAAGTAGTGGTTGAGGAAACTGGGTCAAACCACACTTTGCCAAAGTCAGTTCCTGTAAACCAGCAAACAAGCTCAGCTTTTCTACTTGGTCAGCAGATAAAGGGCATTTAAGCAAATGAAGAGATTTCAGCTGATTGAGCTCCAGAATAGCATCCACCGTTGCTGTTGGTTGGCTACTCATATCCAGATAGGTCAACCGGGTAAGTAATTTAACCTGAACAGGCAGAAAACCTGAATCAATCTGCAAATATTCCAGACTGTTCATCTGAGCCAGTGATTCGCAGATCTGAGCAGGGATATGCAGATCTTCTTCCCATTGCCATTGATGGATGTGCAGCTTTTTTACCTGTTTGAGATAGACTATTTCAACTGGTAAAGGACCACGAAGTATCTCGATATGCTGTAAGCTTTTCATTTGTGAAAGCACCTGCATATTGTGTGCTGTAAGCAGGTGCATGGTACCTCTATCAAATTTTATTTTCTGCACAGTACTCAACTGCCCCAGCCAGTCGGGCAGGAAAGAAGATTGAATGTTGTTCAGAATCAGTGTATGTACCTGAGGGAGTGTCTGGATCTGTTCAGGAATGGTCTGGCTTATTTTGATCACGCCGACCAACTCGGGTTGCTCAAATGCATTTTCAGGATTGTAGATTTTCTCAGAATGGTTTTCTGTTTTCATAGAAGCGAATTGAAAAAATGACTATTAGTGAGGTAGTTTGTTGTTGGAACAAACTCATGTCAAAAGTAGGCTTGGTAAAAGAAAACACCGAAAAAGCACCGTATACAAAGTATATACAAGGCATTGTTTTTTTATAGCAATAAAAGGATGGAACTGATAATGAGGATATAAGTATCAAGGTTGTTAGTTGAGAATAGCCGTCTCTGTAGAAGATATTTATGCAGAAATAAAGCCACTCAGAAGAAGGGCTCAGGTATAGGTAGAATTAGACGTCTTGAAGACTAAAGCTGTATTTAGTATCGCTTTCATCATTGTCTACATGGTAAGAAAGCGCCAACTGGTGGCGCCTCCATTTGTAAATATTTTGTGTTATTTTACACAGATGCCATACATGTATGCATCGGTCATTCCTTCAGTAAGGACAATCATACCCTACTACTGTTTTTCAATGTGTTTTTTGCATTAGAATTTTTCTCAGACTTGTTTATCTTACTTTACAACAAAGATGCCTAGTGCCTCAGAATCAAACTTGCTACCATTGGTAGAGAGATCTGTTACTACCCCATTTTTCCATAACTTTGCACTTCTATAAGAGCCGGAGCTTCCATTTCCGGAGTAATCTACATTGATAAATCCTGTCACATAAATATCTCCATCTATTGCAAAAATGGATTTGGCAGCAGAAAAGATAGTTCCATCGGTAAGCTCCGTAGCAACTCCATTTTTCCAAATGACGCCTCTCCCTTTCCTTTGTTTATACATGAATCCAGCAGCATATACATCCCCTCCGGAAACATGAATATCTTCTAGCTCAATACCTTCTGTATTTGTTGCAATTACACCAGCCACACCGTTTTTCCATACCACCACTTCCAAATCAGCTCCTTCTTTTTGTCTAAGCCCAAGAGCATACACATCTGCACCTGCAATAGTAATATCATCGATACCAGTGTAGGTACTACCTTCAACAGGGCCAATACGTGAGGCAACACCATTTTTCCAGATTGTGGCAACACCTTCTGAATTTACATACTCTATGCCGCCTATGTACACATCTGAACCCGAGACCGCCAGACCATTGAAGTATATTTGACCTGATTTTTGCTCAATGATGCTAATTTTTCCATTTTTCCAAAAAGTGGCATATTTCTTATAATTAGAATCAGAAACATATCCGATAGCGTAAACATCCTTACCAACAACAACAATCCGAGTGGCTAAGCCTCCTATGAAAGAACTTGTTAACTCCAGTTGAGTTGCATTTCCATTTTTCCAAATGGTAGGTTGTGATTTTGTCAAACTACCCACAGAACCTGCCACATAAACATCCTGGCCACTGACAAAGACGTCCTCAGCTGAAGCATAGTCAGCAGGGGAGGAAAGGTTAGAAGCCACACCATCTTTCCACAATTTAGCCTGTCCGTGATATTGATCATCGAGATTCTCATAGCCCACCACATATACTCCCGGTGCAGCAGGTGCCGGACTGTCATCTTTGCTACAAGCTGTAAATAGGAAAACTGTAAAAATGAGGGTTAATAAGATTATATTTTTCATGATTGTTTTTCGATTGTGTTTTTTGCATTAGAATTTTTCTCAGACTTGTTTATCTCACTTTACAACGAAGATGCTTAGTACTTCAGAATTATATGTACTATTGGTGAGATTAGTCAAGACACCATTTTTCCATACTTTGGCACTTCTATAAATACGACCAGATCCATTCTCCAAATAATACTGGCTGATAAATCCGCCTACATAAACATCGTCTCCCACAACACATACAGAACTTGCAGAAGAATGAGTAGAAGGATCAGTAAGCTCTGTAGCAACTCCATTTTTCCAAACTACACCGCTACCGTGTTTCCCATCATCCACGAATCCTGCCACATAAACATCTGTTCCTGAAACATAGATATCATTAAGATCCAGTTGCTGAGTACCTGTAGCCAACACACCTGTTACGACTCCATTTTTCCAAACCACAGCCTCCGAACCACTTCCACCCTGAGTCCTCACACCCACCACATACACATCTGCACCTGCAATAGTAATATCATGAATGCCAGTGTAGGTACTACCTTCAACAGGGCCAATACGTGAGGCAACACCATTTTTCCAGATTGTGGCAACACCTTTTGAGTTCACATACTCTGTTCCACCTACGTATACATCTGAACCCGAGACCGCCAACCCTTCAAAATATATGTTTGTTTTTTCCTGCATCAGACTCACCTCTCCATTTTTCCAAAGCGTAGCATGTTGACCATAGTTAGCATCATAAATAAATCCGATAGCGTAAACATCCTTACCAGAAGTAACAATATGAGTGGCCGATCCTCCAATACCTGTATTAGTTACACCTAGTTTAGCTGATTTTCCATTTTTCCAAATAGTGGGCTGCAAGGGGGATGGACTACCTACAGAACCTACCACGTAAACATCCTGACCACTGACAAATACATCGTTAGCTGTACCATAGTCAGCGGTGGAAGTAAGATTAGAAACTACGCCATCTTTCCAGAATTTGGCCTGAGAGTGATATTCATCATCGAGATTTTCATACCCTACTACATACACTCCTGGCGCAGCAGGTACCGGACTGTCATCGTCATTGCAGGCTGTAAATAGAAATACAATAAAAGTGAGGGCTACTAAAAAAATGTTTCTCATAACTGTTTTTAAAGTTTTAAAAGTGTAATGATTGTCACCTGATATTCTGACTTCATAAAGTGACTGCATCACATCGGAATGACATTGTGCAGGTACATCAGATAAGGTAACAGACTGGCATCAAAAGTAGGATTGACAGAGGGAAACACCGAAAAAGCACCGTATACAAAGCATATACAAGAGATTACTTTTTTTAAGGAACAAAAGGATGTGACTGACAATCAGGACAAAAGTAACATGTGTGTTCTGGGCAAATTTTAGGGTTAGCTATACCCCCAGAAATAAAAACATGAGTCATCCCGAATATTGGATGAGAGTAAAACCCAAATCTATTCCTTTTATAAGTGTGGGCTTGGGTTCTTTTTTGAGAATTAATCTATTGTCATTTGTTTATTGTCACTTACAACACTCTTCTTGTAGCTCCTTCATTTTTTGCTTGCCAAAAAACAGGGCACCAAACGAGAGTTTGGTGAGCCAGATTTGTGTGTGTGCAAAAAAGGGCACCTTTTCCCGATCCTCCAACCCGCAAGGCCAAAGGCCAACCTCGCGGGAAAAGGATTGCCAACGCACCTACACTGTCATTCGCGATTGAAGTTGTCTTTGCTCTCTTTGTAACGTTTGTTCTTACTTTCTCAATGCCATTTTTACTCAAAATTCGGGAGGTCGCATGTTAGGTATAAATTGAATCTTTCCTCACTAACTCTTGTGCATACATATCCATGCTTAAAACCAAGGAAGCGTATACGAGTCAGCTATTATTGCTGTAATCTATGAACAGTTGCAGGCATCCCGCTTTCTGGAGAGAACATCTGCCCTGTAAAAGGCAGATACAAAGACATAGGCATAGGTGATAAGGTAGAAATATCCCAACTTCCTCCAAGAGGTATAGCGGGAGTTGGAGAAAGCACTACATCTAAAACCGATCTTCCAGATAACGTAAACCAGGATCGAAAAAAAGAACGCTTTAATATATCCCCTTGTACATCTGTCTGAGCTAAATCATTGATAAAATCAGTTATGGAGAAATCTGATTCTATAATTTCTCCATAGTGTGTATCAATAAGCCACAGATCATTGCCACTTGTGCAGAATAAGAAACCAAAACAAGTGCTTCCAAATAAATAGGTGGACGGAGGTAACCAATGTTCCCAACCTCCTAAATCAGAAACCTGTTCTCGCTGCGAAGCGATTGAGACCAGGCCATTTGAAAAACAACCACTTCCTATTGTTGTAACAAATTCCAGAAGTTCGACAGAATGACTCAACTTTAAAGAAGCCAGATCTACACCTGTGCCAGATAAAGGAGTGCCAAATACCTGAGCGAATGGTTCAAAATCGATCATATTTCTTTCTGAGGGTTGTATAAGCCCTTTCAACATCTATAATTAGAATCCCAAACCTATGCCTGTCTCATAAGTTTGTAACAATGCTTGAGCTACATCTCTGACTTCACTATCAGAATCAGACATGGCATATTGGGTAACCAACTCTTGTATTTGAGGCCAGGCAATGTAACTCATACTCCAGACAGCGGCCAGTCGTACTTCGTTGTCACTCTCATTGACGAGTGTCTCAAATATCGCATAGATATCCGGATCAAATGTGGAGGAGGCACTTACGCCAATCTGATAGATGGATTTGATTTTCTCATTCTGCGTTTGTGCCTGTGACCACAAATGCAGAATCTCTTCTTTTGTAAAAATACGTTGCTGAAAAAGTGAACGAACTTCTGGGGCAATTTCCAACACATTTTCACCACGTACCAAGAGATAATCCATATTTACAATAAAGTCCTGGATATAGGACACCAATGTCTTGCCCTCATCATCTGCAGCCCATACAATCTCGTATGGCTGTTTTTCAGTACGTTGTATTTCATCCCAGATAAACCAATCATATTCGTCACGCTGAAAAGTGTTTATAACATCTTTTCTGGTGGCATTCTTGATAAGCATGATTTCATACTTATCAGTAGATTTTAACAGACCCATTTTCTGATGTGTTTATTATTTGAAAATTTAACGCTTTACAACATTCTACATCGTGAAAAAAGACAGAGAGGGATGAGATATTTATATCTGTTTATTCCTCTTTGTTTTAGTATGTACCAGGAGTAATCATAGTTCTCCCCATACATTTGCCCGTTGATCAAAGGATGTTATTCCACCACAAGACTCGCAGATTTTTTCTACCATTGTGGCATATGGAAAGTCGGTTTGAAAGAAAGATTCTGCAAACACACCCAAATCTATCTGCAACTGAAAGAAATCCCTTCCAATATCGACATAGTAAAATTCAGGTTCTGAGACAGCTAAAACCTGCCTTATGCTTTTAATTGTCTCAGATTGAAGAATTGAATCATGTGCATTGTCCCGATCCTGAAAACTTCTAAAATCAGAAATAATGATACAGTTTATTTCTTGTTCAGGAAGAAGAAAATCAAATGAATAAGCATATGTTTCAAAGTATTCATCATCAAACAACCGTTGTCCTGTCAACTCTTCCAAAATCATAATTGCGATTCGCCAATTGTAAAGCCAACGTTCCTGCCAATGTTTATTTGTCTCTTTGTCTGCATGATAGTTTGATCGATAAGGAAGTATAGACCAGCTACTTGCCTTATAAGTCAGTCCAATATCTGCTAATAATGCATCAAAAAAGGAAGCAGGCCCATTGGGTATTTTGTCAAAGCCCAGTGGTGTAACATTGACAGTGACTATAGTTTTATCAGTTGAATTTCTCCCTACACACGGATGCCATACAATATAGGTTGGATCAAGCTCACGATCATTCATCCAATTTCCAGATTTAGCTGATTACTTTCTAGTTGATTGAGAAACAATAGCCACAAAAGAGATAAATATTTTGGCAAAGGCCGGAGTATCCTTTAGTGAATCACTCAGGTCCCAGTGAGAACCATCTGAAAACGTACGATGCACAGACAAGTTCCCTTTGGAACCGCTCCCAGTCCAGTCAGAGCCATCCTGAAACGTTCGCTGAATGGTGTAATCGTCATAGTCACCCGACAGTGACCAGGATGCACCATCTGAAACAGTTTTCTTTAACAGATACACGCCCTCTGGTGTACGCATGCGCCATTCGGAACCATCCTGAAAAATACGTTCAATCAGGTATTCTTCATTGTACCACTTTACCCGCCATTGTGAATTGTCAGAAAAAACTCTCTTGATGGAAATATCTCCATTGGAAGTGGCAAGTGCCCATTCGCTATTATCACTGAATACTCGTTTCAGCGAGGTGAATGTTTCGCTTTGGGCACACGAAAGTATTGTGTGACAGAGGAATAGTAATCCGGTTATCAGGTATTTGGGGGCTGTCATCCTATTTTCAGCGTTTTGTGGTAGAAGCCGTGTTATCCAGTAGATTCAAAAACTCACTTAGTTTTCCCTGGCTTTCGTATTCTCCTTCAAAGTCAATAGAATATACCACAGGATCAGCCTCCCTCTCATTCATATCAAAGACCAGATAATGCTGATGCAATGCGGTATCTGTCCAGCTTCCAAACATCAGCAGATAGGTAGTCTCATTAAATACCTCCAGATGATTGGCTTGGGTAGCTGAAATATCTACATTCCATTCTTGCTTATTTTGTTCGGAAATTCCATCTGATTCAGATGCCAGCATATTTTTTAAACCAACCTCATTCCATTGCAATGATAAGCCGCTCACATTCCAATCAAATTCCCATAAAAACTGAACAATAGCAGAAGGAACCTGATATTCTACTTCCTTTGAAGTGATAAAATGCTCTTTTGATTTTTTACTGAGATGCGGAATCGCTAATCGTTCCAACTGCTCAATTACGGTTGCGGACAAACTTACTTCAGAGGTAGAGAAATCTTCAAAAACATAGTCGGTTTCAAAGTCAGATCGTTCCTGCCTGAGTTTTTGTAACCGACTGCCAATACTTTTGAGATGATTGTCTTTTCCTGTAACCAGCAACGTTTGTAAATGAGGCAGTTCAAAGACCTTATCTGGTAATGTATGCAGACGATTATTGCGCAGACTAAGTTTTCGCAGTTTAGTCAGGTTGGCTATGTCATCAGCGATAGCGCTAATCCCACACCCCTCAGCGATAAATACTTCCAGATTGGCCAGATTACCAAAAGAAGGCTCTATTCTCCATTCATTTTCTGATATATCGAGTTCCTGTAAATTGGTCAAGGCATATATCTTATCCTTTTCTTCCAGAATATCCTCTTTCATCTTTCGGCAACTAAGTTTTCGGAGAGTTGGAATCTTTTTAAGCTGAGTAAGTAAATAGATACTACACTGATTGATGCTAAGCCGCTGCAAGGAAGGCAGGTATTCAATTTCATCTGGAAGGGAATACAATGTAGGGTTGTTGTCCAGAATCAGTTCTTCCAGATTGCTGAACATAATGATTTCCAGATCCAGATTGGTAATTTTCTGGTCTTTCAGATCCAGTATTTTTACTTCTTCCGGATTTTTGAGTCCTTCAGCAATAGAAGTAACCCGTAATTTACTTTCTGACATTGGAATGTTGAGCTTAAAATTGAAGCATTTGTTTATCAGGCAACTGACATTTTAACTTCTCTCGGATCTTTATCTATGATCCTCTTATGCTAATTGATGTCCTGTTTTTATTCAACAATTGTTATAAAAGTGACCTTGTTACAGTTGATCTTGTCCTGTTCTATGACCGGAATTCTGGTCATACAGAAGAAATATCCGAGTTCCGGTCAAAATGGTCATTAAGGGTCGAATGAAGAGGAAAACATTCGACAAGGAAAGTGAACAGAAATCGAATCACTTTTGAAATTGACCGGAACTCTGTTCGCTTTTGTTTTTGACCATACTTCCGGTCGCTTTGTGGTTTGACTGGAACTCTGGTCACTTTCCAGAAATATTCGAATACCAGTCACTTTCCAAAAATATCCGAACTCTGTTCACTTTTTACTTTGACCGGCAGTATGGTCAATCTGTAAAGTGACCATACTGCCGGTCACCAAGCGGTATGACCCGAGTTTCGATCAGTCGATAAACATTGACTCTACCAAAACCAGAAAAGCCATCTCTTCTTTTACGTTTGCAGCATCAAGCTATTTCCACTCCCAAAGCACTGTTCCTGCTGTTTGCCGTTTTTGCCAGGCAGCAGTCAACTCATTAAGGGTCACACCTATCTCGTCATTCAGGTAGTTTTCGACCAACTGAAACCGTACAGTTACCGGATCTGGTGCGTCATGGTCTTCCATCGTAACTGATCCGTCTGCCTGCGTAAAGATTCGGGTCACATCTCCCCGAATGCATTGCCTTTCATCAAAACCCTGTTCCGTATATTTACTCGTGATGAGAAAGTTAGCCTCTGGGTCATACATACAGGCATAAAAGGCAAACGAAGAACTTTTCTCACGGGCACTTTTTTGTAAAATGGAAAGAAAGTTATCTTCTCTGAAAAATTCAATAGCCACATCACAGTTGGATTTCTGTTCATGGGTCTGCTCTATCTCATAAAATACCACAGACATAGTTGCAGACAGAACCACTTTGGTATACACTTCCCGCTTAAAGGGATGTGCAATGGGAAAAGTCGCTTCTGTTTTCCGAATAGCATCCCGGATAAAACTTTCCTGAAAATGACTATTCAGGAAGATAAGGGCAACAAAACAGGTTTTCATCGAGATGATACATGTATTTAAAGTAAAACCTACTCATTCCTATCTATTTACTTTTGCAGCTATGGCTGTACTTTTCTGAAATTGAGTACATAACAAAGCAGATTCCCATCTTCTCCATAACCCCAGTAGGAATCACAGAAGCCTGTATCCGGACTCACTTTAAACACAAGCATATTTTTAGGCTCTGTATCTGTGTTTTCCTGTGGCACATCATAACGTATCCAATCAGTAGTATCTTCTTCTAACAAAGACCATTTTTCCGCAGGCAATGTGGTTAGCAACCTGTTACTAACCAGCGTTTGATCGAAGATGGCCACATATTTTGTAAAAAAGTTGAATCCATTAAAGCCAATGGAGGAGAAATTACCATACTCCTTCAATGAAGCAATTTTCCCTTTTTCAAACCAGATGACAATAGAATGAGCCAGGCCATTCTGCTTGTAAATAGTGGCAGCATACTGACCTGGAGTGATAGGGATACTGGTGTTGTTCCAGGGAAAATACAAGTCCTCCGTTCGTTGAGGGTCACAAACGACAAACTTGTCCGTCAAATACAAAGGTGCTGTGGTAATTGCCTGTGCAGGATCAAGGCTTTCATTCTCTTGATTTAGCCATGTGAGTAAAGCCTCACAGTCAGCATTGTATAACTCAAGTACTCTCTCTTTACAGTCTTTGCTACATAAAGCATCTGTGGTAATAGTCCAAAGAAACATATCGCCTCGGGCAAAACGATGGTTGGGTAAGGCATTTATTGACCAACGCTTTGCTTTCCAGACCCATTTTACCAATTCAAATGGTTCTTTGTCAGATTCTACAGATGAATAAGGGTTCAAATGTCGGGCAGTCGAAGTGAATGCCAGCAACTCAGAAAGCCAGAACCCGCTTCCTTTCATGGAAAAGTCTAAGGTAAATCCAGACGCTGTGGTAGGTTTGCTTTCTTTTATTATTTCATAAGCTACTTCGTAAAAAGTGGCATCGTGATTTAATGAAATGACACTACCCCATTCCAGATCCAACCAGAAATCTTCACCATATGGAGTGCCTCCAATCAGAATTCCAGGAAACACACTTTCTGCAAAAGGAAAATCATTGTATCCAACTAACTCACCACATGTATAAACAGACAATAACGTTTCAGAAAATGACTTTATGTGATAATAGCCACGGATAGATTCATTCATTCGGATAAATTCCTTCACTTCAGGAGCAAGCGTTACACCAAACAATGTTTCAACAGCCGCAAAGATAGCCTCATATTCAGCCTCGCTATGGACTGTTGCCAGCATCTGCTGAATATTTTCAACCTGCATTTCCAGCGGTGTTTTCTGGAGAGCAACCTTTTCTGCCTCTTTGCCAAACTCTTCCCATTTCATCAAACGAACACGCCCTTCAACAGCAGGCTTTTCTGCCACAGGCAAATAAAAGTCGTACGTGGAGTACTTATCTGTCAATACCAAGGGCTCAAGTCCGCTTCTGGAGTGTATTTTCTCAGGTGCTTCTTCCATTTCTCCCGTATCCAGATGAAAAAAGAAGCAGGCTCGTTTAAACGCTGTTCCTTTGTATTGGATAGTCAGATACCATCCGTTGAATGTACTCTTGTCAGAATAGATTTCATCCCAATCTTCTTCAAAATCTTTGCGCCATTGCAGAGTACCTTCCAGCAGGTTCAGACAACATATAGCCCGCTCTTCTTTAGAATACACCAATACAAACTGTGCATGAGGGGGATATGGCAAAAAGATCTCTATAGTATCAGATGTAAAGTTAACCGGTATGCATTCCCCCTTCAACAAAGCTGTCTGTCCATCATACCACACAATCCGGAAAGGATCAGAAGCAAAGGCGTAGAGATCAGTTCCATTTGTCTGAAGATCAGACATGGGCAGCGTGGATACCTGCTCCAACACCGGACTTTCATCTGCAAGATTGAATCGTACCAAGCAGGTGCTTTTTTCATACCCCCATTCTTTTCCATAAATCCATGAACCACATTGCAAGGTCCATATACCCAAAGCAGAAACAGACGATTCTGGCAGGTTTAACTCTGCAAGCTGTTCACCCGTGTAGATATGGTAGACAACATACTGAACATGTTTGTCTTGCTGAATAGCAATGCACACCCGGTTTTCCCATACCACCGGAGCTCCCTTGTCGGCCAGCTTTTTGGGAGAAACAGGCACTTCCCACAACAAGCGCCCATCTATAGGGTTCAATGCCAGCAGACTTACATTAGCATCCCGGTCTTTTTCTTTGGTTGTCACGATTGCCTGTGACGAACCTCTGAGGCACTGAAAGAAATTACGGTTACCACTTGGACGCCCTAAATCCAGCTTTTTTGTCCATACATGGGTAAAGTCTGGTTCAGCCGTGATACAGGTTATCTGATCATCATCTCTCAGGTACAGTGTATTGTCTATCCGGATAGCATCCGATAAGCGTTTGAGTCCTAGATCTAGTTGTGCTAGTTTCTTAAAATACATGTATAAATGTTAAATAACGTCCTTGATATAACAGGTATCGATTATAGAGGTTACAATAACTTTATTTGTTTGCCATCTTCTTGTCTGACAACTATAGAAAAAAGGGGGTCCACAGGAATCAAAATAGCCTGCTTTTATATTGCTCTGGCAATGATAATAGTCCCATTCTCCAGTTTCACTTCTGTAACATGATCAAACAGAGAGATATAGGAAGTAAATGCCAGCTGTATACAATCCTCTATCGGTTCTTCATCCAGTTCTGCATCCATCATATCCATGTAATAATAATCATATACGGCCTGATCCTCTTCCCTAAGTGAGACGATAAGCCGGGAGGTATGGCGTTCTGTTTCATGGGCGATCGGGTAAAAGGAAAGCGGTTGCAACCAGTTTCTTTCCTGTTCTTCTCCATACACAAACCAGGGAAGAAACCAAAATCCAGTCAAACGATCCTTTCCAAACCGATAGTCCTCATCAAAGCCAGAAACCCGGAACTCAAGCTGATCCTGAGCAATAAAACCAACGGTAGTAAGCAGGTTGCGCAACCAGTGGGGGAACTTTATTTTTTGAGAGGCTTCCAGGTTATTTAAGCTCTCTTCAGTTTCTTTATAAAAAGACAGGTCGGGAAAGCGCTGGACAAAGCGGCTCAGCACAGCTTTGTCTTTTGATTCCAGAACAGATGCATTTATCCATCCCTGGGCTTCTGTAGCACTCCCGCTGATACACAGATGTTTTCTGAATTTATAACTCATCTTTTTGTTTCAAATAAAGTTTTACTGTTACGCATGATCAAATCAATTCTGTTGTTCTTTTCTGATGCGTGAAAGATCCCGGAGCATCTGACTGAGACTTTTACTGATATTTAAAGCTTCTACATCAATAGGCTCTGTTAGCTGGAAGTTTGACACACCCACATACACATGCATGACATCCAGCACAAAATCTTTGTGTAATTGTTCCCCCACTTTAAACGCAAATGCTTCGGCATCGGCCAGACTCCCTGGCTGCACAATAGGGCAGTCAGGAAGTGGTTTAATAACAGGCGCATTCATGGATGTATAGATACTAATGCCATAGCCCATTGTAAACTCTTCTTCAGGACCATGTGAAAGGATGATTTCGTAGTTCCCTTCTGCCACTTTTTTATTCTCTTTCGTAATAAATGAAATGATCCCTTTCTCAACGGGCATCAAACTCCATCGGTAAATTTTCAACACCTCTAACATGGCATTGCGATCTTCTATTGTCATCATATTCATTCAAATTTTAATGTGATGTAGTTAAGTCCAAACAGGTATACTAATACCAATCTTCAAAATGCTCGACAGCCTCATTTTCCATAATAAGTTCTATGTCGTTTCCTTCATCCAGCACATCTCTCAGCTTCAGCAAATCTTCATCCATGAGATCTTCCGAATCCCATTCATCACTGGCTTGTCCTAATAGTACAGCGTGTGTAACCTGTTCATCAATACTGTCTTTCCAACTTCCTCCATACACCTGTACAATATGCTTCGCTTTATCCAACTGGAAGTGGCCATTTTCTCCCAGAAATACATAAACCGTACCTTTAAGTGAACCTTCTCCATCGCGAATACGGATTAGATCACTCGCACTTCCATCACCTATCTGTGAAAAATCAAGTTCATGATTACCAAAACGCCCGCTACTAAATCTATGCGTTACAAGCTTTGGAAGATTGCCTTTTAGTGTTACTCTCCAGGTTGCATCAATATCAATACGAATGTTTTCAAGTAAAGGACAGCCATTTATTTCAATGTCATCCGGATAGGTCTCAACTGAGTCCTCATCCAGTGAGTAATTTAGAGTCTTTAGAGAAGATCGTGAGCCAATGGTTAATTTTTTAACATTTTTTTCATCGTTGTTACACCAATTGGTATCATAAAGGGCCATTTCTTCTAACACTGATGTCGAAGCTACTCCAATTTCAACCAGGTCGTCAGTGCGCAACCTGCAGTTTTCAAGATGTAAACTTTTAAGTTTTGGATGTAGTAACAATGATGCACCAACCTCACAGTATTTCAATGTAAGTTGTTCCAGATTTGGACATGATGCGACAAAGTCAAAAAACACCATATCATGATAAACAGGGTCCTGAGGAAAATACAGGGAAAGGTCCAGCTTCTGAACAGATGCACCAAAATCAGTCAAACAGGTTACAATGGCCGATAGTAAATCATGTGATGCATCTTCGCACTGAAGATAAAGACTTCCGGGAGGTGCTGTTTTTACTTGTTCCCATATATTGGGAGAGGATGAACGAATGGTTAATGTATCCATATTGCACTAGTATTAATATTAACCTTGATTGACAGTAAATTAGCGGTTGATGACTCTTATTGAACCTCTCTTTCAAAAGTCTATTGGACTACTGTAAATTCAGTAACTCCCAGGTAATCATTGTCTACTTTTACCAGTAAGTCCAGTTGTAAGCGATCTGCGATAACAGAAGCAAAATGAACAGCACGGGCCTCATCTCCATTCAACTTGTCGGGCATTCCGGAGATAACGGCAGCAGCGGCAATTCCCGGAACCAGCGTAATATCTTCAGGTGCATGAAAGGCAAGAATACGCCTGTATTTTCCTCTGGCAACAGATTGATGCTGGGAATTAAAAAAAGAAATGGCTCCTTCCAGATAAGGCTCTGCTTCCCATTTCACAATATCAAAAGCAGCAAATAAATTATCTTTGTCTTCTAAAGTCATCATAAGTTGATCAATGTACATTCAGGTAAGTAAACAATAGAATCTTTTATAAAAGTATCCTTTACAGGAGTTTGGATTAGAGGTTATTGCTTTCCAAATCACTCTTTCAACCAGGTCATACTCAGTATCCCATGAACTATAATTCTCATAGAAATGCTGGTGTATCAGTGTACTAAGCTTTTGAAAAGCTTCTTCTGTACTTTGTGGATGATTTGTAACAAACCATTCTTGTGTAAATACATGAATAGCAGCCATACGTTCATCACGGGTTTGTGCCATGGAGTCCTTATTGATTTTGCTGACAATGGGCAATGCGTTCATCCACCCAGGCAATGTCCCCATGTGATTCGCCAAAAAGTCTGACCAATGCCTTCCTTGCCTTCTGGTAATGAGCCACAGCTTGTTCCCATTGCTGCGCCTTTTCACAGACAATGCCCATGCGGTTATCACACATGGGCTGTAGAATAGTGTCTCCTTCCCGTTCCAGGTATCCGGCTTTCAACTGTTGGTAAAGAGTCAATGCAGGTTCGGTTGCCTGTGTGTATTCCAGATGATAATCGGCTAGCTTGAGTTGAGCTTCTGCCATACGTTCTTTTATAACAGTGGCTGTACCTGGTTCTTTTACCAATAACTGCTCAAACCAGTGGATAACAGATTTCAGCGTTGTTTCATAATTTGTCAACTCTCCTGTTTGCAGATATAGCTGAGCCAGTTGCATGCTATGTGCAGGAATACTGTAGTCACTTACACCATAGGCGTTTGTATCCTGAAGAATGCTAATACCTCCCCGATAGGCTCGGATAGCTTCGGGGAGCATCTGTACTTTTGCATAAAACTCTGCCAGATCAATAATACGGATGCCAGTGTCAAAGCTTTTTTCACCAAATGTCTGTATAGTTGCAGCTGCCGACTTCTTCAAAAGTGTTTCAGCATAAATGTTATCTTTTCCCGTAAAATATTTTCCGAGATACAACCAGATATATCTTTGTTCCGGTGGAGAAAATGCCAGCTGCTGTTGTAGCGCATTCAGATTCACCATATCTTCCGGAGAAAGAACAGGTTGTTTCTGAAGCTCTGTAATGTAGGAAGTCAGAGACAGATATTGCTGTGCAGCTTCTGCTTGTTGTATTTGCAGATGTAACTGCTCAGTGACAGGTGTAATTTCCATATAGATGTTTTAACTTAAAAAGTATTGGTATTGCTATTTATACTATTCTTCATCCATTTTGGATAGTACCCGATTTACACCAATGTTTCATTAAACCATTTCCTCACTTCATTGACAGCAACAAAACCTGTTTCTCATTGTCATAACAATCAAACTGGGTTCCATCCAGATCATATTTTTTCGACCAGGCAATTTTTCATAACCCTATGTACAAAAAATAAAATGTATCAATCTTTGTTGCAACTCTCTCAGTCACTTTCAAACCTAAGAGAATATTGGCTTGTTGTCCGAAACATAATAAGTGAATCATGTTTTCTTTCTCCAAAGGTTAAGTATTGATTAGCAAACTAAAAAATTATCTAACCAGAATTCTTTCTATTCTTCCTTTTACTAGACGGACTATCTTAAAATGTTGTATACAAGGAGCATATAAAAGCATCAGACTCCTGGTTCACCACTCGTTTATGAACAGCATTAAAAGGATACACTGTCTCTCCTGTCTGACTATTATGAACTGCCATGTCTACATTATCCTCATCAATTTCCACTTCCACCCAGCAAAAGCCTTTATTGGTCACAAACAGGTGTCCGAAGGCTGTGCCTACCAGACGAGTGATCTCATAACTTTCTATTTCACCACTTTTTAAACCATACATCATATCTGTGTAAAGACCACACACTTCATCACAATCAATAAAATCTACATCTTCAATGACAAATGCTGCATGATAATGCTCCCTGGCTTCTTGAAGATTACTGTTGATCAGTTCCATTTGCTCTTCAGTAAGTTCTGAGATTTTCATATTGATTAGTCTGGTTTATCATTCTTCATTTAAAAATCTTTCAGTCTGTGTACCTTCCCATTGTCGTCATCCCATTCCCAATCAATCTGTAATCCTCTTCTGCACAAATCCTGAAGCAAGGTCAAATTCTCTGGTGAGAACCCGCCTATTGCTTTTATCTTTCTTAACTCAGGCAATGCGGTCAGTGACTGTACATTCAGAAGATCATTCATGAACCAAAAACTTAACTGCTTCAAGTGAGTAAGATTGAGTACGACATCAAAGTCATTCTGAGTCTGTGGATCGAAGTCCAGATACTCCAGCTGGTGTAGTGTGGTGATGGGTGAAATATCAGTAACATCCTGAGCATTCAGGTACCGGAGTTGACTTAGTGCTTTCAGTGGTGATGCATCCTTGATATGATTTTCGGAGATGTCAAGGATTACCAACCCACTTAGGTAGTACAAGGGCTCAAGAGAAGTAAGTTGTGCGTTAGAAGCCAGCAGCGCTTTCATACGACACATATTTTCCAAATCCTTCAGGTCAGGCTCTGGTAACGGTTGGTCACCATATTGGGTTTTAAAAAGCTGGAGGATGTTATGCCCCTGATAATTTTCCATCATGCGAAATGGCAACTCATAATAGTTCAGGTACAGATTGATCTTTAAAATCTGTTTCCACTCATGAGGTAGTTCCTCCCACCAGGATTGTAACTTATCTGGAACTGGTACTTCAACAGGTTCAATCAATAACTTTCTATTGAACCTTAGGGGTTTCCATGTAAAAGGCAGGTAACATTCGTGATTATATGCCGCGGACAGCCAGTGACGGCCTTCCACTATATGTGCTAACATGTCCGCTTCTTGGACACATATTCGTAATGTATAAACAGGATATGCATCTTGATCATGAGTTGCAACAATTTCTTGCCATTTTTCGAGGCTGCTAAATTGCAAACAGCTCAACCACGCATCATAACTGTCACGCCAGAATGGATAGTTTTTATGGCTTATCAGTTCTACTGAACTAATAAGTGCTTCCGCCTCCTCACAGAAAGCTTCATGTTCAGGTTCCAAGCCAATCTTGTAGCTATATTTCTCCTTCCATGCGATCTTCTTTCCTTGGTAGATCCATGTTATACGATCATATTCCTGGGATGTAACGGTTACAGTAGGACTCTGTAGCTCAAAAAGATGCTCAAAATATTTTATTTTATCAGGTGCAATAAGCCTTCCCTCTTCTGATGCCTCAAGGAGTATCTGCAACGCCACATTTGGGCAATCATACAGGTAATGAATATCTGGATGTTCTATGTGTATACCTACTTCCATTAAGTTATCCTGTTTGGTGAGAATATGAAAAGAAAGAAGGACAGACATGTTGTTACTTATATTTCGTTACATATTATCTAAACGATTCATTCTTTTGAGAGACTGATTTAAAACATTTTTAAAACCAGTTTTCAAAACAAAATTTAAACACAGACTTATTGGAAGACGGGTAACAAATGAGGTTTTGTTCTGTGAAGGATACTATGTCTGAGGTCTCTAATCTGCTTTCATGATATTTTAAGACAGCATCTCAGACTTCAGACGATTCTCTGGCAGAAAGTTCTCTTCTTGTTCGGATATCTTTATAAAAGATGGAATTATCCTTAATTCCTGCAAAGAAAAAACCCTTTGCATTTTCCATTTCCTGCATTTGTATTTCTGTCTCCTGAATATCTTGCAACAAGGAAGAAAAACGGGGATCAAGTTTTGTCAGTGCACTGACTGCATCTGCTTTGTCAGAAACTGCATAGCCTTCTTTACCGCCTGTGGCATAATAGCGGGCAGCTTCAAGATCTTTACGGGCAAACCATAATGCACCTGTTTGTGACAAAAAAGAATCAGGATCTTTCTTAAATTTAACATAATAGGTCTCCTGAACCGTTTTAAGACGTTTACGTGCATTTTCCAGCGTTACATCCAGTTTATGTATAGTATCTCCGGATTTCCCAAAAATCGATTGGATCAGATTTGTAAAAAAAGTCAATAAAGCATCCATGGTTAAAGTTGTTGTAGTAGACTAGTTGCCAGTTACTAAAACAGGATACTGAATATAAAAATCATTCAATATCCTGTTTGGAACTCTCTATCAAAATGATAACAGGTAGAAGACTGCCTTCTCAGATTTTATATTGGGTGCGAAACACGAGAAGGAGTTGCCTGATTTGTGATAACTGTAGGATCAGATATTGCCCGATTCATCCGCAGAGAGTTCTTTCCCTGTTTTGATGTCTTTGTAAAGGATATTATTGTCTTTCACACCAATAAATTCATAGCCCTTAGCTTTTTCCATTTCTTTCACTTTGGCTTCAGCTGCATCCATTTTGTCCTTCAAAGCTTTGTAACGAGGATCAATTGTAGCAGGTCCCTGATCACATGTGACTGCACCGGGTCTGCCATATCCTTGTTTGCCACCTGTATAAAAATAACGAGCGGCTTCAAAATCCTTGCGGGCAAACCATAAAGCACTTGGGCTACCCAGATATCCTTTGGCATCTTTCTGAAACTTGGGATAATATGTCTCATTGACTGATTTCAAACGTCCTTCCACATTGCTGATACAAGCATCAGGTTGAACGCCTTTTCCATCTATGGATGTGGCTTCGCTGGTAGCCTTATCTTTGGCTTTTTTTAAGGCACCACCCAGTTGGGCAAAAGAGTGTGTACAGGCAAACAATGAAACAATTGCAATAACTACTACTCGCATAATTAAACAGTTTAAGTTGGTTGAAAATTTACTCAGCGATGGTTGCTGATTGTGTTGCGAATGTATTCTCCCAACTCTTACATCTGTATCATATACCCCGTTACAAAGTATATACAGGCACTGTTTTTCTTTCTTTTGAACAAGAACAAACAGGCAAAATGCAATTGAGCTTAAAAAAATCTGATTCCGGGTATATCTATCAGAGGCTTATTTATTCTTAATTTATCATCATAGACATCCTATATCGAAAAAAATACAGGAGCCTTTTTTCAAAAAAACAGTAGAGTCAATAAAGGTCTAATACTCCGAAAAAGGCACACATCCACTAAAAAATAATCCCGCAATAGATTGTACTATTACGGGATTATCAATTAATAGACTATAGCTTTTCAGATAGAGCCGATATAGTCGGGCAGGTCCTGTTCCGCTTCCAGTCCAAGCTTTTTCTTAATCCGGTAACGGGATACCCGAACACTGTTGACATCTATATTGAGAAGACTGGCAATTTCTTTGGGATTGAACTTCATCTTTATATAAGCACAATGACGGAGTTCGTGATCGGTAAGTCCGGTGGTTGAGAGTTTATCAAAAAAGTCTGGGTGTACTCCTTCAAAGTGAATTTTTATTTTATCCCAGTCATCATCAAAGTTCATATTGCGCCGAATAGTCTGGCTAATCTGATGTATCTGCTTTTGATTGACTTCGCTTACAGATACTTCTTTGATTTGTTGTTGCAAGGATTCAAGCAATTCGTTTTTTTGTTGAATGAACATGGTAGCAGCAGTCAGTTCACGTTGTTTACTTTCCATTTCTGTTTGCAATGTCAGGCTTTTCTGTTCAGCTAATTCTTTCTGAGCCTGTAACGTCTGCTGTTCCAGTTTCATGGTTTTCTCCTGCTGTTCAAATGCCTGTTGTTGTTGTTGCGTCAACTGTTTCTGTAAGCGAAAAGCCCGTCTGTATATCCATAGCAGCCCTAATGCCAGTATTCCTGCCAGTGAGGAGATACCAATCAACCAGTTTCGGGTGTGTACCCTGTCTTCAAGTACAACAATCTGCTGTTCTTTTTTTTCAGTGTCATACTCGACCTTCATTTGTGTTACAGCCTCTGCTTTTTCTTCATTGAATACTGAATCCCTTAAGGCTATATATTTCTGAAGGATCTCTACATTGTGTGTTGCATCACCTGTCTGGGTATATAATTCGTTTAATGCCTTATATATCTGGATTTTTAAATAGGGTGTACCTTCAATCTGACTATCTTTCAACGCATTCTGCAATACGGATTCTGCTTCCTTGTATTTTTTCATTTCCGTATATACATAGCTTAAACCCACAGAATACAAGGTGAATGAATTCATGTTCTCGGCATTTTTGGCAGTTTTCAGGGCACTTTCTACCAATTCCAGCGCCTGAGTGTATTTTTTCTGCCCTACATAAATTCCAGCCAGATTAAACTGAGGAGTAGTTAACAGATTTTCACTTGTTCCCTTTTTGGCATATAGGATTGACTTGTTCAAGTAGAATTCAGCCGAATCAGTATCACCTTCCTGACTCATGAAGAGAGTACCCATGTCATTGCAGAGATCAGCCACCTTATCGTTGTCTGCTACAGATTCATAATAGGTAAGGGCTTTATGAATGTAAATCACTCCCTCTTTAGGTTCGTTTGTATAGTATGATGCTTTGCCTAATGAGGAATAGGCACTTGCCACATTTGCCTCCTGTCCAAGTGATTCATACAAACGCAAGGCTTTCAACTGATAGGAAAAATAGTTCTTCCAGTCGTTCGAATAAAAATAGCCAGTTGCCACTGCATTATACATCTCTGCTTGTAAATCTGCATCTTTCACTTGTTTGGTAAACTCCAGTATTTTTAATCCATATTCCTGAGCCTTTTTATACCGTTGATAAGTGATCATACTCTGTTGCATAAGACTCAGTGCCAAATACTTATATCTGGCAGAGTAGGTGTTCTCACTTAACTCCATTGCCTTAAGAGCCATAAATGAGATTGTTTCCTTATCTTCTTTGGTATCCAGCTCCATCTGATATTGCTTGGCTGTGTTATGGAGATACGAAATTTTAGCTGTATCAGAGGTGATTTTATCCAGCTGAGCTTGAATCTGAGTTTGGGTTGGATAACGATCTTTGGAAAATGCTGTTGAAATAAATACCCCAAAAAATACAATTGACAAATAAACGCGCATATAAAGACTAAAAATTATCAGGTAACAAACAAAAGTATGGAAAAAACTGATGAAGTAAATAGAATGTATCTTTCATACAGGTAAGAAGATACTTGTAGATAGAGCCGAAAAAAGATCTACCACTGTAAGTATATCTTTTTCGGTATAGAGATTTCGTTCACAAATATCAGACTTTTGTGGACAAGGGTTGGGTACAGACAGGAAGGTAAAAGAAAAAGAGTTCTAAGCCAATAAGTTTTTAGCAGGTGTTTTAGAGGAAGACATTCTTCTTATGAAAATACTATTAACAATTATCTTGTATTAAGGTCAACGTGGCAGAATTACAACTGCCTTCTGACAGAACAAAACCGGACGCTTTTTTATAGCTCTTTGAATTTATTGACACAGGATCAATAATGAAAATAAAACACTGAAATATAGTTGGTTAACTATTGACTGGGCATTATTTTTGTCGCATATTTATTGCCACTCTCAGTTGAGTGGTTGAATTATTCAAACTGTGGTGAAAACCTTGCGTTCTCTGAATGTGGGGTTTTCCTTCCAATGCCATTCTATTCCAAAATCAGTATTAGCGGTAGCTTTTACTAAATACTATCCTCTGGAATCTATTACTTACGGGTTGCCTTGTTTTATAATGTACACTAAAGTCTTGAGTTCTAAATGTTTCTACATCGGCAACTTCCTCCTTTAATTTTAAATTGACACCAATAGTAAATATCATTAAGGTGTCCGATAACTTATTCGTATTTTTAGCAATTTTATAAACGTTCTTACTCTGATAAGCATAGTTTTGGGAATAAATACTCACATACAAAGTGTCTTTCAGGGTACGGACATCTAAGGAATCTATATATCGTAAGGAATCAATTGGCACTAATCTACTATTTGCCGAAATAGCTTTCCAATGTTCTTTTTTAGGTAAATAACTGAGAAGCCCCAGATCCATGTTTATAAAATCTTGTAGGCCATAATCTCTGATATCTTTATAGTATCTACTAATGTTTTCATCTTCATTTACAGATTTGGTAGAAATTAGTAAAATAGCTATTATTAGATAACAGCCTGTTACTCCAACAAGCTTTAATCTTCCTAAACCAAATGGTCTATTTCTCATATAAGATTTTCGTTGAAATAAATTATTACAAGTGATTTGATATTTCTAGGGTATAAGTTGAAAGTAAACCTGATAAATGCACGGCTCGATGTATAATTGGTTCAAAATACTCATTATAGCACTAATATGTATATTTTACTGAAATTTTTCTCTGGTATATTGAATCTCACTAAAGATACTGGCACTGTTGCAATTCGTTTGTTTCAGAAATAGTTTCCAAAAGTCAGAGCCCAGTTCAGTGGACAGGCAAACCAACACATACTAATAACATTCTCATCTAAAAGATCTATGTATCAAAATGGACTATACACATATTGCCGAAAAAATCATTAGCCTCAGAGATGCAGATCTGAAGCTTAGACAAATACTTGTTCAAAAGGGACAGCTTTCAGAAGGATATAACAAAGAAATGGAGGAATTGCATAACCAGAATGCTCAGATAATAGATCAGCTAATAGATAGTATTGGCTATCCAACAATAGATAAGGTAGGGAAAGAAGCCAGTAAAGCTGCCTGGTTGGTCATACAACATTCCATTGGACAGCCCGAATTTATGAAGAAGTGTAGAGATCTGCTTGAAGATGCTGTGAGTGATAATAAGGCAAGCCAACAAGCATTAGCTTATCTGACTGACCGAATAGCAGTATTGGAAGGCAAGCCCCAGTTGTATGGAACTCAATTTGACTGGGACGAACATGGAGAACTAAGTCCTAACCCTTTTGATGACTTAATTCAGGTAAACCAAAGACGAAAATCTATTGGACTGAATACAGTGGAGGAACAAACTCTTATCATACGAAGGCAGGCAAAGGAAGAAAATCAATCACCACCAAAAGATTTTGAGAAGAGGAAACGGGAAATGGATGAGTGGAGAAAGAGAGTAGGTTGGACAAAATAAAATATCTGCTAATAAGTGCTTTCCACAGGTATCATTAATGTAGAGAATAAAAATTACTCTGAGAGTATAGTGATATTCTTACTATACCATCTTATTTAATTGAACCGGTATTTTAATCTGAGGATACTGGAAAAGACATTTCAGATGAGTTAACACAAGTGCTTTTCAGACTATAAAGAAGTTATCTAAGGCATTATTGATAACAGAGCTTTTTATCAATATCCATTTGATCCTTGCCTGTTTTCCCCTCCTTTTTTCCACGCAGTTTTAACTGAAAGCACCTACAATTGTTATTCAATGGTAAAATAACAAATGAGCCATACGGACAAGTAAATTGAGCCGTAAGAGAAATACGCCAACGGATATAATGTAGACCTTTGTCTTGTTAATTCATTTAAAAGAACTGCAATGACAACAATAACAAAAATTGCCCTTGGCAAAAATGGTCCACTTGTATCTAAACTCGGATTAGGATGTATGCGTATGTCATCTACCTGGGGAGGACCTATTACTGATGAAAATGAAAGCATTGCTACTATTCAGATGGCACTGGATAATGGCATTAACTTTCTGAATACCGGAGATTTTTATGGAGCGGGTCATAATGAGCTACTTGTAGGCAAAGCGATTAAGAACAGAAGAGAAGATGCATTTATAAGTGTGAAGTTTGGGGCTATCTTTTACAATGGACAGTTGATTGGTTTAGACCTGCGACCTGTAGCTATCAAGAACTTTATCAACTATTCGTTGGTGAGGTTGGGTATTGATACAATTGATCTGTATCAACCATGCCGACTGGATAATAGTGTGCCTGTAGAAGATGTGATTGGAACTATCGCTGATCTGATCAAAGAAGGAAAAGTACGTCACCTGGGCGTTTCAGAAATCACAGCTGAGCAGTTACGTAAGGCGCATAGTGTACATCCTGTATCAGCGCTGGAAATAGGGTATTCTCTAGCTGACCGCCAAATTGAAAAAGATCTGCTTCCTACAGCGAAGGAATTGGGTATTGGGGTAGTGGCCTTCGCCAACACAGCAGAAGGATTGCTTACAGGCGAACTGAAAGCTCCTCTTCAGAACAACGACTACCGAAACCATTTCTCACGTTTCCAGGGAGAGAATCTGATAAAGAACCTGGAAAAAGTGGAAGTCTTAAAGACAATGGCAAAGGAAAAAGGATACAGCCCTACTCAACTGGCTATTGCCTGGGTAAATGCACAGGGTGAGCATATTATGCCTCTGGTAAGCATGAGCCGCAGATCACGCCTTCCTGAAAACCTACAGGCTATGGACATTGCCTTGACGGATGATGAGATACATACCCTTAATTCGCATTTTTCGGTGGGTGCTATGCTTGGTAGTACCTATCTGCAACGATAGAATTTACCCTTAAAACAGGTAGGGTAGATAAAACCTACCTATTTTATATCTTTACATTTATGCAAAGTCCAACTGAAATACTTCCGGGAGTCATCTTTTACTCGTATCTATCCAAACAGCGAAAGGATAAAGTAGGTTTTTTCGAACACAGTACGCTGGTACTACAGGTCAGTGGCCATTTTATGATGGAAACAGCCAGTGAAAAAATCTCAATGAAACAAGGCCAGATGTTGCTAATCCGTAAAAATCAGTTGGGAGAACTCACAAAGATGCCTCTGGAGGGAGAAGACTACCAAACTCTTGTGATCAGTCTAAAGGAAGATCTGCTCAGGCAATTTGCTCTGGAAGAGAAAATTGAGATAGAGAAAAAATATGCTGGTCCACCCAATATCCTTATTCCCCAGAACGATTTTCTGAAGGGATTTTTTCAATCGGCAATACCTTATACTCGTTATCCGGAAGAAAAAATAACCAGGGACCTGGGTATGTTAAAGGTGAGAGAGGCTGTTCATCTGCTACTGTATACCATGCCCGACCTTAAGGAGTTTCTATTCGATTTTTCCGAGCCGTATAAAATAGATCTGGAAAAGTTCATGCTTAGCAATTTTCATTTTAATGTTCCTGTTGAGAAGTTTGCCCAACTTACCGGAAGAAGTCTGGCAGGGTTTAAACGGGACTTCCAAAAAGTGTTTGGCATGGCTCCCAGGCATTGGTTGCAGGAAAAAAGGCTGGCTGAGGCCCGTCATTTGATCGAAGACAGACAGAAAAAACCTTCTGCAATCTATCTCGAACTGGGATTTGAAAGCCTTTCTCATTTTTCCCATTCGTTTAAGAAAAAATTCGGCAAGGCTCCTACCGAGTGGTTATACTGATATGTAGTTGATCCTTAGTATGGAAAGGATCATTGCAGCCAGCCAAGCAGCAAACCATTTATATCTTAAAAATTGAAAATACATCGTGAAAAATATATCAGCAAGCACAAATAAAATCAGAGTAGGGATTATTGGCGCTAACACTACAAACTGGGCATCGCGATCGCACATTCCAGCATTAAAGTTACTCCCTGGATTTGAACTCACAGCTGTAAGCACTACAAAGATGAGTTCAGCCCAACAAGCAGCAGAAAAGTTCGGAGTAAAGCATGCTTTTGATAATGAGTCCAATCTGGTTAACTGTCCGGATGTAGATCTTGTTGTGATAGCAGTTAAGGTGCCTTATCATTATCAACTGGTCAAAGCAGCAATTGATGCAGGTAAAATGGTTTATTGTGAATGGCCGCTTGGTAATGGTACCAGAGAAGCAGAAGAAATGGCAACCCTGGCTAATGACAAGGGATTACGTACCTTTACCGGATTGCAGGCGTTATCCCTGCCAGAAACGATTTACCTGAAAAAGGTTATTGCAGATGGACTGATTGGAGAAGTACTTTCTTCCAACATACTAGGTTCGGGAGGGATGTGGGCTGATATCCGATCGGAAGGAAACATTTATATGTATGACCCGGCAAATGGTGCTACTATGTTAGAAATTCCTTTTGCCCATACACTTGCTGCCTATCTTGCAGTTCTGGGTAACTATCAATCAGTGAATACTACGTTGGCACGCAGAAGAACGGAAGTAACCTTATTGACAAACGGTACAAAAGTTCCACAGCTGACCAATGATCAGATTGTTGTTTCGGGCATCCTTAAAGCAGGGATTGTTTCTAACATCCACTATAGAAGTGGGGTATCAACAGGAACCAACTTTCTCTGGGAAATAAATGGTACTAAAGGGGACATTCTTGTTTCCGGGCAACTGGGACACTATCAACTTACACCTGTTACAGTACAATATGCGGCAAGTGGAGAGAAGTTACAGTCACTTGAAATTCCAAATACCTATGTAACACATGTGCCTGAATCTCTCCATCAGCCTGTATATGGATTATACTATGCATACAAAGCAGTTTGGAATGATATTCAAAATAATACTCATACTGTTCCTGATTTTGCTCAGGGGGTGTGTATGCACAAACTGCTGGATAGGATCAAAGAAAGTGCTGAGGAAGGAAGGACAATTACTTTATAAACAAATCAGCAAAACAGACCCAAACCCCGGACAACTTCTTCCTAGCCCAGACGCTATATAGCAAGCAATTAGTTTTTATCTTGTTTCATAACTTTTCTGAAATCATGGTTTGTAACTAAAGAAAAAGTACTCTCCCTGTCTTCCTGAAAGGATCTCCTGACAAATAGAGCTATGCTTGGTGTATGAGAGAAAAAGATTTATTCAGAATCCAAAGGCCACCGGTCTTGCCACGAGATCCTTACAGGAGGACAAAAAAAGGGTTTTAGGGCACAAAAAAGAGATTGTCCCCTAAAACCTGCAAAATTGAAAAAGTTATGGGATAGGATAAGGCAATCAGTTTCGTCCTGATGTAGACTCCAGCTGAAAAGCTAAAACAGTTACCTTAGGCATTTAGAAATGGGTAGTCAATATATCCTTGTGCGCCGCCTCCAAACATAGTAGCTCTGTCAGGTTGGTTAAGAGGGGCATCTTTTTCGAATCGTTTCGGAAGGTCAGGATTTGCTAAAAATAATGTTCCAAAAGAAATGATTTTGGCAATGCCTTTTTCAAGTTCTGCTTCTGCAGACGTTTTGTCGTAGCCTGTATTGGCTATAAGGGTATGTTTTATCATTCTGCCAAACAACTCAATTTCATCGTCTTCGGGATATCCCGACACAGCCGGAAATAGTGGACTACGCTTCATTAACTCTACATAAGCAACCTCCAGTCTGTTGAGTTCTTCAATCAAATGGGTATAGGTGGCAACCGGGTTGTCCAGTAACATATCTCCATAGGGATGAAAAGGTGATATTTTTATCCCTACTCTATCCCCTCCGACAACACGGATCAGCTCCTGCATTACTTCCAGAATAAAACGAGTTTTATTTTCAATACTTCCACCATACTCATCTGTGCGTTTGTTAGCGCTTTCTGCTAAAAACTGATTGGGCAGATACCCATTCGCTGCATGCAGTTCTACACCATCAAACCCTGCGGCCATTGCATTTCTGGCTGCCTGACCGTAATCCTGTATGATTTGTTTAATTTCATCAACTGTTAGTGCCCTTGGTATTTCGTAGTCTTTGAGACCCTGAGAGGTAAAATGTTTCATTCCGGTAATGGCAACCGCTGACGGTGCAACAGGTAATACACCTTTGCGATCAACCGAATGACCAGCCCTTCCGGTATGCCAAAGCTGGGCAATAATGATACCCCCTCTGTCATGAACCGCTTTCGTAACTTTCTTCCAGGCTTCAATCTGTTCGGGTGTAAAAATGCCAGGGGTAAAAGGGCTTCCTATGGCTTGTTCACTAATAGTAATGGCTTCTGTAAAGAGTAGTCCTGCACTTACTCTTTGTGTATAATACTCAATGGTTAAATCACCTACTACTCCGTTTATATCGGCACGACTTCGGGTCATGGCAGACATCGCCATTCTATTTTTCAATGTTAGTTTCCCTAACTGGACTTGATCAAACAGTTTCATTTTTTAAATTATGTTAGTGGTAGTTGTAAAATATGTTTGTGTTAAAAATTGCTTTGCGGACAAAGGTTTTCTGCCCAGAAGCAATTCCAGATCTGTTGAAGAAGATTGAAACTCACCTAAGCTAATGGCTTCTGACAGAGCAGAAAATATTTTGATGGATTGAGGTGGCAGACCAGCTTTTTCCATAGTAGCCATATACTCTATTTTAGAAGGACTGGTGTACTGTATATCCACTCCGCCTTGCGTGCTTAGAATGTCAGCGATTTCAGCCAGAGACACATTTTCCGTATTACTGATATTGTATTCTTTATTATAATGACCTTCCTGCAGACAGACATTCGCTATGGCCTCTGCTATGTCGGTACGAGTCACATAGGCAGCCTTACCTTCACCAGCTGGTAAATAAATGCCGTTTTCCATTACCTTATCGCCTAAAAGCAGAGGCAATAATTCTGTATACAGATTGTCTTTAAAAATAGTATATGGAATCCCACTTTCTCTAATCGTTGTATCTGTGGTCTTGATAGAGGAAGAGACAAAATCAAATGGAGAATTTTTAACCGCATTTTCCTCAAAAAAGCTTGTGTATAGCAGGTGTTTTACTCCAGCTTCTTTTGCTGCAGTGATTACACTATCGTGTTGTTCAGCTCTGCTGGTCAGATCTCTGCCTGCTACCAGGATTAACTTGTCAATCCCTGTAAAAGCTTTAACCAATGTAGGATACCAGTCATAGTCACCTACTCGTAGTGTGATGCCTTTTGCTTGTAAATCTTCTGCTTTGGCGGTTTCTCTAACCAAGCCAATAATAGTATTAGGGTTAACACCTTTGTTTAGTAGGGAATGGATAATAGCTTTCCCAAGGTGCCCGTTTGCTCCTGTTACCAAAATCATATGTGTATATGTTAAATGTTAGTGATGAATGATGATGTAAAATTACTTTGCTGAACAAGGATAAACTTGTATCAGATCACTGTAGTTGAGTTGCTATCTGTCGTTGGAGATTGGATTGTATAGTAAACCTGAAAGTAAAGACAAGATGCTACCACATAGATCACAAACTAGTTGATCTAAGGCACTGAATTAGAGTATGTTTATGGATTAACAGTATGCTGCCTTACTAACACATCCTCATGGATGTATCTGGCTGAGAATGTTCAGGCGAGCTCTATGACTACCTTGCCAATGTATCCACCTTTCTCGGCATACTGATAGGCTTCCTGAGTTTGAGTAAAGGGAAATACTTTGCCTACCTCAATGGCTAGTCCCTTATCGATACTCTGTAACAATAAATTGATGCTTTTTTCAGAAGGAGCGGTTATCAGGGCAATATGCTTTTTACTTCTGAATAGATTTTGAATCAGTGTGGTTGGAATATCAATAGGCTGGGGAACCGGATTTAAAAACAGCGCCTGAGGTTTCATTATCTGTTTGGCGTTTTTATACCCCATCTTGCCTGATAGATCAATGACAACGTCATAGGTGGCTTTACGGGAAAGTATATTTTCTTTTTTGTAATCCACTACCGAAGTGGCTCCCCATTCTTTTGCATAGACCACTCCATTGGTACTTGTAACGGCTGTTACGTTTGCTCCGGTAGGTTTCAGGAGTTGTAACAAGAACATACCGAAACCTCCTGTTGCTCCATTGACCAAAATGTGAGATTGGGAATTGATCTTTCCCATTTTCTGAAATGCTGCAACAGCCGCACCGCCAACCGTAGGAATGGAAGCTGCCTGAGCAAAACTGATAGCTGCAGGTTTTTTCCAGACAGATTTAGCAGGCACCGCAACATACTCGCCTAAGGCTCCCTCTTTCATATTGTTTTTTACTATACCAAAGACTTCATCTCCTTTTTTGAAGGTAGTTACTGATGATCCAACCTCTTCAATAACACCCGCAAAGTCAGTACCTGTATGCTTAGGAAATTTCGAACCTGACATCAGTTTCATTTCTCCTTTTCTAATTTTCCAATCCAACGGATTAACAGAAACTGCTTTTATTTTTACCAAGACCTGATCTGTCTGGATCGAAGGTGTTGATTCATCTAGGGTTTGTAACACTTCAGTGCCACCAAACATGTTGTAAGCGATCGTTTTCATTTTTTGTTTTTGTTTAAATGATTGATGCTACAAAGATCGGGTGTGCACGTCTAATAGACTTGTATCAGATCACTATTATGCTTTAAAGCCTTGGGTGGCATACCAAACATTTCATACATATATTTGTTGAGTTGGGGAAGATCATAAAAGCCCGTATCATAGGCTATGTCAGTAAGGCTCTTGTCTTTGTCAGAAAGAGTAAGGTAAACAGCCTGACGTATTCGTGTCCACAATAAGTATTTAGACAAGCTACTACCCGTTTGTTCTTTAAACAGTGAAGCTAAACGAGAAGGAGAAAGGAAAACGATGTCCGCAAAGGTTTGTGGGTTAATATCCCGTTCAAAGAAGTTGGTTCGGATATAATCAACCATTTTTGTCACCCTTTCATCATAGTGTGTAGCAGGTAGTTGTGACACCAATGCGGTAATGAGGGTGTCAATGTCAAAACGATTCGTTCCGGTTTGAAAGAAAGCTTCCATTTCGTTTTCGGAATGAAAAACAATATAGTCCTGATCAGCAGCGAATCTGTTGGCAAGTTCCAAACCAATAGTAGAATATGGCTCTATATTGAAAACATTCAATGTTCCTTTTTCAGCTACACACAAATGGGTAACCTGTGGTTTGATCAAAAAGCCATAGATATTTTTACACAACTGCCCGTTAATCGTTGAGGTAAACGGTGTGTCATTGGTTAAAACAATCTGATACGCTGAATGTTTGTGGATCTCTACGGTAAGATTGTGGGCTGTAAGAGCAAGGATAAATGGATTGCTTAGTTGATTTTTCATTTGAGTGTTTTCCTGAAAAGCAGCTCAAAATATAGATAAATGTAGCAATTCACAACAGAGGCAATCTGTATCACAAAAAATGTATTCGTTCAGCTTCAGTGTGTTTGATATATAGCAATCAAATATAGAGACCTAATTCAGGAAAAGATCTTGATCCTATGCAGTATGTACTTTTAGATGAGAGTTTTTTTTACAAAATCAGCGCCTATGCTTTTTTAGAAGAGTATAGGCGCTGATTGATTGTTAAGACCTCTCTTTTCCTATATTAGTTTATAGTCTCTTACATCATTCTTTCACAAGCTTCTTCATTTTTTGCTTGCCCAAAAAACGAAGCAAAAAAGGGCACTTTTCTCCGATCCTTCCGCCCGCAGGCCAAAGGCCAACCTCGCGGAGAAAAGATTGCCTACGCACCTACACTACCATTCCCGATTGAAGGCATCTTCACTCACTTTGTAGCTTATTATTTTACTATCGGATAATGCTTCCAATGTAAAGTACTTCCCTCAAAATTCGGGATGACTCATGCTTATTAACTAGACAGCTACAGAACGACGTATTTCGTCTGCTGTTACGGTTTTTCCTAATGCACCGAACTCATGTAACTCTCCAAACACTTCGATTCGAATGGATTGATCTAAATTACCCACATATAGTGGTTCAAAACCTGTATCCCAGATCAGTTCTTCAATTTTAGTATTAATGCTTTGATCATCAGTTGCATAGAATAAAACGGCTGGTTTAGGCTTTTGACCAGAAGCATTAGCAAGTGAAGCTGCTCCGAGTGTACCTAAAGCTTTTGCCAGCCTGGCTCCCTTAGGTAGTAATGACTTATTGATTTGACCGGCAGAGTTCGTTGCATCAATCGTTTTGATAAAACCGCCCTTTCCATCAGGAGCAATAGGATTCGAAGGATCAATAATGATTTTACCTTCTAACTGTTTCGCATATTGATTCAGAAATTCTTTGATAGAAGAAAACCAGATAGCCAAAATAATAATATCTGCTTCCTGAAGAGCGGCACTGATTTCCATTGGCTGGGCGAGGTTTCCTACCTTTTCTGCAAGGCTTTTTGCCTGTGAATAGTCGCGGGAGGCCAGAATAACGGGACGATTGCCCTTTGTCAAATTAGTGGCTACTACTTGGCCAATATTCCCTAATCCGATGATAGCAACTTTTGATTTTGATGTTTTTGACATGGTCTTATGGTTTAAATGATGAGGCAAAGTTCAGAACTCTTCAGGAAAGCAACCTTTCAGGTTTCTGAAGAAATACCATTCAACTAGTTTAATGATGGGGATGTAATGCCATTATTTAGAAGGAAAAATAGTTTTTGTGTTAGCTTTGAAACAAAAAACAGATTCTCTATAACCAGATGCTTGAACCTCTCATTGCTCATTTTGAAAGTTATCTCCCCTTAAAAGAAAGCGAAATGCAATTGCTGGAAGGGCGGGTAACACAACGTAAGATCAAACGCAGGCAACATATATTGCAGGAAGGCTTCCCCTGTAAGCATTATAGTTTTGTAGTGGAAGGGTGTTTTAAAATGTATGGCGTTGATCAGAAAGGCAATCAACATAATATCCAATTTGCTGCTGAGAACGACTGGATTGCAGATATTGGCAGTTTTCATTCCAATAAGTCAAGTAAACTGTTTATCGAAGCCATTGAGCCGTCTCTTATTTTGCAGATTGAGCAACAAGACCTTTACTTTTTGTATCAATCCATTCCGAAGCTTGATCGTATCTTTAAAGTCATTATAGAGAATAAATTTGTTGAGTTACAAAATCAGGTTCTACAAAATATCAGTTCTACTGCGCAGGAACGCTATGCGGCATTTCTGGAACAATACCCAAAACTTGCTCTGCGCTTGCCCAATACACAGATTGCTTCTTATTTGGGAATTACGCCCCAGTATTTAAGCGAAATTCGAAACGAACGCAGCTAATCAGGTTAATTTACTATAACTTAGCTTAAGAACTCTCAGTTGATACCAATAGATTGGTTTATTCATGTACGATCTTTTTTTTAAGAAATTCAGAGAACGAGTAGATCTATCTCCGGAAGAGGAAATACAGATTAAAACTTATCTCATTCCGAAAAAAATACGCAAAAGGCAATATTTACTCCAGGAAGGAGATAAGTGTAAGCATATTGCTTTTGTCGAAAAAGGGGCCTTGAGAGAATACTCGGTCGAAGGTGGGACAGAACATATTATTTTGTTTGCTCTGGAAGGTTGGACAGTGGCTGATTTGTTTAGTTTTTTGACTGGTGAGCCTGCTGTTTATACGATTGATGCCCTGGAAGATTCCGAATTGGTGCTTATCTCCAAAAGTTCACATGAAGAACTACTGCAAACCCAGCCTAAATATGAGACATACATGCGATTGCTGATCACAGATGCATACATAGCCCTTCAGAAACGCTTAACATCCAGCATCAGCTTGCCTATAGAGGAACGGTATAAAAACTTCGTCGAGACCTATCCCGATATTGTACAGCGGGTGCCTCAGCATATGATTGCCTCGTATATGGGACTTTCTCCTGAGACTTTAAGTCGTGTTCGGAAGAAAATGCTTAACCAGAAGAAAAATGCTTCATTTCATTGACTTTTGTCAAGACTTTTTCTTGCCTGAAATCAATGCGGAGGGTAGCAGGAAGTAGTAATTTTGTATCATCAAAACAGATTGTGAGATGAAAACAAAACAGACTATTGCCGTTATTGGAGCTACAGGAAATATGGGATCAGCTATCTCCAGGGCATTATCCAACGCTAATTATCGTCTTCTTCTTTTTGCAAAAGATCAGGCTAAACTTCAAACTTTGGTTGAGGAAATCAGGAAACGTAATGCTGTCGCAGATATAGAGAGTGTAGATTGCAGTGTCAATGCAAGCTGGGAAGCAGATATTATCCTATTGGCTGTGCCTTATCAGACTGAAAAAGAAATCGCTGAAAAGATCAGAGAGGTAGCTAATCAGAAGGTTGTGGTTAGTATTTCCAATCCACTGGATACTTCTTTCAATGGTATGCTAACAGAACCAGATACAAGTGCTGCTGAAGAATTACAAAAACAGCTTCCCCATTCAAAAGTAGTAAAAGCCTTTAACACAACTTTTGCGGCAGATTTCTCAACTCCTGTCATTGATGGCAAGCAGGTTGACTCATTTATAGCAGGTAATCATGAAGAAGCATTGGAGACAGCTTCAGAACTGGTAGTAGCAGCCGGATTTTATCCTATTCTTGCAGGAGATTTATCTGTCAGCAGAACACTTGAGAATATGGCTTTACTGCTTATTCAAGAGACTATAAAGAGTAACTATGACTGGCTGGCAGGCTGGAAAGTTCTTCATCATTAAACTCAACATCTGTCATTGATCAATCATTTGTCTGATGAAAAGAGAGAAATTTATTAAAACCATCCTAACAGGAACAATAGGTATGACAACATTATCAGGATTTAAAGCATTTACAGATAATCTCCCCAAACAGGAGCAGCTAATGCCCGTACTATTTATTGGGCATGGATCGCCTATGAATGGCATCGAAGATACAGAGTTTAGCCGACGGTGGACCCAAATGGCAAAAGAGATTCCAACGCCTCAAGCTGTGCTGGTTGTATCGGCACACTGGTTTACCAAAGGTACTAAAATTACGGCAATGGACTTTCCAGAGACGATACACGACTTTGGAGGATTTCCCAAAGAACTGTTTGCTGTACAGTATCCGGCACCCGGTAATCCGGCTCTGGCGAAAGAGACTGCCAGTCTGATTCATTCTACTCATGTGGAATTAGACCACGACTGGGGGCTGGATCACGGTACCTGGACTATTATACGCCATATGTATCCGGAGGCAAAAATTCCGGTACTACAGTTGAGCATTGATTTTACCAAAGGGCCACAATATCATTATGATCTGGCAAGAGAAATTAATGCGCTGCGCAAAAAAGGAGTATTGATCATAGGAAGTGGCAATATGGTGCATAATCTGAGAATGGTAGCATGGGATAAACTAAATGATCCCGAATACGCCTATGATTGGGCTGCACAGATGAATGATACTTTTAAAAGCCTGATTGAGGAAGGGAATCATAAAGCGTTGATCAATTATACAACCTTGGGCAGAGAAGCTCTGCTGGCTATTCCTACACCCGAGCACTATCTGCCCTTGTTGTATACGTTAGGTCTTAAAGAAGGAAAGGATAACATATCATTTTTCAATGATAAGGCAGTAGGAGGTTCACTCACCATGACTTCTGTAAAATTTGGATAATATGCTTGTGTCTGTATTCTTTTTTGCGTTACAGATGCTATCTATAAACAATACATCTATGATAGATCCAATGGTGTCCGAATCCAATAACCCTTCTGATAGCTTTGTCTTACAATATCTTATTAGAGAGCCAAAAGTCAAAGCAGAAAAAAACAAGGCTATCATCCTTTTGCATGGAGTAGGTAGTAATGAGCAGGATTTGTTTAGCCTGGCGGGTCAGTTACCTGATGACTTTTATATTATTGCAGCCAGAGGGCCCTTTGCTTTAGGAGGAGGCAGATTTGCCTGGTACAATGTTGATTTTTCAACAGGCAGGCCTGTGATTGATGTGGAGCAGGAGTTATCAAGCCGAAATACCATTTACAGATTTGTGTCTCATATAAAACAGAAATATCACATCGACCAGCTGTATCTGGGAGGGTTTAGCCAGGGAGCTATTATGAGTTTTAGTGTGGCATTGACCTATCCTAATGAAGTAAATCAGGTGATTGCACTAAGTGGCCGGATTCTGGAACAGCATCAGGTAGGAGTTGTTCCAAATGATAATTTCCGCAAATTAAACGTATTTCTTTCTCATGGTACTCAAGATGGTACACTCCCAATCCAGTATGCCAGAGAGGCCAAAACTTTTCTTGAAAAGCTGACTGTGCAATTAAGTTACCATGAATACAACCTGGGTCATTCCATTAATAACGACGTGCTGAAAGATTTGAATCGATGGCTTCAGAAAAATGAGTAATCAGCGATAAAGATTTATCAAATCTGTTTTTAAGAGTTATCTAAAGCTAACCCAAAAGCTTTCCATGAGACTATGGAAAGCTTTTTTTGTTTATGTGTTATGAGTTATTCTTATGGATGTCGGGTATCATCGTCCTACAAGTAATTGAAGGTATCATTTTCATTTCGTTACACTATTCTTGATCCATGTATTGCTTTAATCATTAGAAGAGACCCTGTTTTCAAATAAGGGCTTTGGGAAGAATGTCACTAGACAAGGAACCATGAACACAAAAGGTAGGGCTTGAAGTGACAAGCACACAAACCTTATCTTGTCCCATAACTTTTTCATTTTTGAGGTTTTTAGGAAAAAATTCTCTTTTACCCTAAAAACCTCCTCGTTGTCCTTCTGTAAGAATCTTGTGACAAATAGAGCCATGCTTGGGTTCTGAGAGAAAAAATACTCTCCACTCGGAAAGGTCGCCGGTCTTGCCACGAGTTGCTTTCAGGAGGACAGAGAGGGGTTGAGAGGGGAAAAGAGAGCTTTTTCAAAAAAACATGATCTATCCCGGATTTTGAGGAAAAGAATACCACATTCTTTAGAAAAAGAGAAGCAAAGGAGTTTCAAAGAGCGTTGTGTTGACTTTAATCGCGAAAGGAAGTATAAGTGCGCTGGCAATCCTTTTCTCGCGAGGTTGGCCTTTGGCCTTGCGGGGGGAAGGATCGGGAAAAGGTGCCCTTTTTTGCTCACGCACAGATCTGGCTCACCAAACTCTCGTTTGGTGCCCTGTTTTTTGGGCAAGCAAAAAATGAAGAGGTCAGTGGAAGAGAAAAGTAAGTGACAATAAAACAAACTCAGGAAGAGACAAGCAAAAAAGTAACAGGGTGATAAGAAGGGAAATGTGCTGAATAATAAACAAACACAGAAAGAAACATTTCTCAAAAATAAACCCAAGCCTACACTTTTGAAAATTGTATAGGCTTGGGTTTTACTCACATCCAAAATCCGGGATAACTCATGTTATCAGATAGTTCTTATTTTTCAACCACAATCTCCAGCTCTCCGGCAATGTGTTTGACATGGCAACAATCCGCACCTACGGTGAACTTTCTTTTCACGATTTCTTTCCCGGCTTTATAACCAATAAATTCTACCTCGATTTCTTTGTTAGCGAGTTCTTTCACATTGGCATCTGTAACAATAGCATATGTGCCGGATTTGCGTTGCATCTCAGCCATTGCCGCATCTAGTGTTAGCGTTCTCTCTGTGCCTGTAGCAGTCTGGATAATCTTGTAGCTGTCTAACTGGACAGGGCTATTGTCTTTATTTTTGACTGTAGCTGAAACAGTAGAGAATATCTCAGTACACATAACATCCCCTGAACAATCTTTTGTAGTGGCTACTGTATCCTGAGTTGCTACCGTGTCCAGCACAGCTACAGTATCTTTGGCTGGTTCTGTTTGTTCTCCTGTGGAGTTTTTTTGTGAGCAACTGCTAAAACCAAAAGTCAGAGATAAAATCAGGGCGTAATGCAAAAAACTTATTTTCATCGATATAATTGTTGATATGAAACAGTGACCCAATTTCTTTTCAAATGGTTGCACGGCAAGTATACTATCAGAAGTATTCAGAAAATAACCATACCTTACCAGATACTTATTTTATTGACTACCAGGAATCTGTATTCTGGTCAGAAGATAGGTGCCAGCAAAAAACATTGAATTAGAAGAAGGAATAGTCTCATATAAAAGAATTAGGTAACAAGCATCAAAAGGATTGATATAGCCAATAAAATATACCTTTTCTACATTGTTTCAATCACACCCGTATGGCAATTTTGCTGATAGACTTTCACAGATTTACTACCCATTCGAGGATAGCTGTATTGTATGAAACTATCAATTACACATATTGACACAGCGTGTGTTCTGTTAGATATTAACGGATACAAAATACTAACTGATCCTACACTGGATGCTGCCGGACATCTGTATTATCACGGATCAGGCACTTTTTCCAGGAAGACAGAAAATCCGGCTCTACCAGTGGATCAGTTACCAGCAGTGGACCTGGTATTGTTGAGCCATCATCAGCATAAAGACAATTTTGATATCAGAGGGCAGGAATTTACTAAAACTGTACCCACTGTAATTTCTACCAAACCAGCCGCCAGGACTATACCCGGTGCTATCGGACTTGACGATTGGGAGAGTTATACGATTACTACACAATCAGTAACAAATCTGACTATTACAGCAACACCTGCTCAACATCATCCCTGGTGGGTGCCGGAATTTCTTGTTGGGAAAGTAATCGGTTTTATCATAGCTTTCGATGAACAGAAAAATGGGGTGATTTATATTTCTGGTGATACTGTTTATTTTAAGGGGATTGCAGAGGTTGGCAGACGTTACAAAATTGATGTTGGCATCTTTCATCTGGGATCAGTACAGTTTCGCTATCTTACTGGCTTTGGGCAGTATACCATGGATAGCAATGATCTGCTAAAAGCCGTAAAGGTGCTCGATATGAACAAAATTATTCCTATTCACCACAAAGGCTGGACACATTTTAAACAAACAGAGAATAAGCTTAAAGAAGCTATTGCCCGTAATGAGCAGCTACGCAATAAAACATTGTTTCTCACTTCTGGAGTACAAACGCCACTAATCTAGTCCTGATTCTTCCTTAACACGCTATAGAACACCATTCATAGTTATGAAACGCTATGCTACTGCCACCTGGACTGGTACTGGAAAAGATGGGTATGGACAGATCAGTACCCAAAGCGGAATTTTAGAACAGGTGTATTTTTCTTTTACCAGTCGATTTGGTGAGGTGCCTGGCACAAACCCGGAAGAATTGATTGCTGCTGCCCATGCCAGTTGCTTCACTATGAAACTGAGCTTTGTATTGAATGAGGCAGGTTTTACAGCAGAGTTACTGGAAACAAGATGCCATATCACATTTGAAAATGCAGTAATCACAGAATCGCACCTTATTGTAAAAGCAAAAGTCTCCAGAATTAGTCAGGAAACATTTGACGCCTGTATTAAAGAGACTGAGTTGTATGGACCTGTAAGCAGGATGTTAAATGCCAGGATCTTTATAGAAGCGAGCCTGGTAAAGTAGCAGTTTTATTTTTCAGAACTTTAGCAAAAGGAATACCTAAAACGATTGTGTTGACTAAGATTTGTTTACAGAGAAGAAGTTCTCTTTTTCAATACCCAGCTTTTTCATTCTTGAATTCAGCGTAGAAACAGGTACCTTTAGTAATTCAGCAGCGCCTCCTGGTCCAAATACTTTTCCATTACATTTCTCCAGTACCCATAGTATATGCTCCCGCTCCATTTCTTCCATAGATTTAATGTCCTGCTGGTTCTTTAAAGAAGCTTCTTCCTTTGGTACATTTACAGGTATGCTTACATTCTGAATCATTCCTGTCTGGGTAAGTAATACAGCTCTTTCAATGAAGTGTTCCAGTTCGCGAATATTGCCTGGCCAACTATATTGAACCAACGCTTCCAGAACCTTGTCGGAGAGCCCGGTTATCTGTTTCCCTATTTTTCGGGTATAGATATCCAGAAAATACTGAGCAAGCAGAGGAATATCCTCTTTTCGTTCCCGAAGTGGAGGCATCACAATCGGAAATACATTGAGACGATAATATAAATCCATACGGAAACGACCTTCAGCAACTTCCTTTTCCAGATTACGGTTGGTCGCTGCTATAATCCGTACATCTACCTTAAAGGTAGTTCTTCCTCCAACCCGTTCAATTTCTTTCTCCTGTAATACTCTCAGTAGCTTTACTTGTAAATCCAGGGGCATTTCACCAATTTCATCCAGGAAAATAGTACCACCTTGCGCTTGTTCAAACTTACCAATTCTTCTCTCTGTAGCTCCTGTAAAAGCACCTTTTTCGTGTCCAAACAATTCACTCTCTATCAGGCTGGCTGGCAATGCAGCACAGTTGACCTTTATGAGAGGTTTGCTTTTTCTCGAAGAAAGTAGATGAATGGCATCGGCTATACGTTCTTTGCCTGTGCCACTTTCGCCCAGAAGCAGAACAGAGGTATGGGTAGGGGCTACAATCTGTACATGATTTAAAACAAGATCTAAACTCCGGCTTTTTCCAATAATGTCTTTAAAGTGAGTACTTGGCAAAGAGAGCTTTGCAGCCTGTTGTGATTCTTGGCGAATGGCAGACTGAAGATTGTTTTCGTGTAAATAATTTGCTATATCTAGTGTGACGAGTACATCTTTTTCTCGAAAAGGTTTTACCAGAAAGCCATACGGTTTGGTGGCTTTTGCCGCATCAAGAATCTCTTTATTTGAGTTGGCTGATAAATAAACAAAAGCGATCTGTTGTTCCTGTAAGATTCTGGCCAGATCAATACCTGTTAGTTTCCCTTTCAGAAAGATATCCAGCAATACGAGATCGGGCTTTTCTTTTTCTATGATTTCCAGGGCTATCGAAACGGAACGAGCAATGGGGCATACCTCGTATCCGGCTCTTTCCAGGATCATTTGCAGATTGTTGGCTTCTACAAACTGGTCTTCTACAATCAGAATCTTATTTTTCATAGATAGTACTCCATATTGGCAAGTTACTACAATTTTCAAAAAAATGGGTAATTTAACAAGCGCAATAGGGGTACAGTAAAAAATGATAGCTTAGGATTATTTTTTTTGAACAAATATATGTTCTTTTTTTATGCCTAATTTTTTCATTCTGGAGTTGAGGGTAGACACATGAATATCCAATAATTCGGCAGCACCTCCAGGGCCAAATACTTTTCCGTTACAATTCCTCAATACTGCCAGAATATGATCCCGTTCGTTTTCTTCCAACGTTTTTAAGGAGAAGTTTTCTACTGAGTCAGCAACAGTTCTCTTGCCTGCAAACGAAGGAAGGTCTATTTGTCTGATACTATTGCCAGAGTTTAGCAATACAGCTCTTTCAATAAAATGTTCCAGCTCGCGAACATTTCCCGGCCAATGGTACGACTGCAAGGCATTCATTACATTTTTGGTAACAGTAGAAATTTCCCTGCCAGTTCTTTTTGTGTGTTTTTTTATAAAATGAGTTACTAACAAAGGAATATCCTCTTTTCGCTCCCGAAGTGGAGGCATAACAATCGGGAATACATGCAGGCGATAATACAAGTCACTTCTGAATCTGCCGGCCTCTACCTCTTTTTGCAGGTTGCGATTGGTGGCAGCAATCAGACGTACATCCGTTTTAATCGTAGTCTGACCACCAACGCGTTCTATTTCTTTCTCCTGTAATACTCTCAGTAGCTTCACCTGTAGATCTACGGGCAATTCGCCAATTTCATCCAAGAACAGCGTACCCTTATGTGCCATTTCAAATTTACCAATACGACGTTCTATTGCTCCTGTGAAAGCACCTTTTTCGTGTCCAAACAATTCACTCTCTATCAGGTTGGCTGGCAATGCAGCACAGTTGACCTTAATCATAAGTTTGTCTTTCCGGGATGAAGCATTATGCACAGCCCTGGCAATGAGTTCTTTCCCTGTTCCGGTTTCGCCTAAGATCAGGACTGTACTATTGGTAAATGACACTTGTGAAAGCATATGAAATACCTTCTGCATAGGTTGGCTTTTTCCAATCAGTTCACTATGGTTATAGGCTTTTTCTACCTGTTCCTGCAGGTACTGATTTTCTTCTTCCAGCTGACTTTTGTAATGTCTGATCTCTTCCAGTTGTCTGGCTATCTCTTCATTAGCCAGAATATTTGCCATGGCGATGGATAACTGATAGGAGATGCCCTGAATCAGCCTAAGCTGATACGGTTTGAAATAGTTTTTATTTTCAGAATGGAGAAAAAAAGCGCCAATATTCTTATTGCTGTAACGTAAGGCCACACTGACCATTTCATGGATACCCGTTTTATGAAGGAAGGCAAGCCAGGAAGGGACAGGTCCTTGCTTTATGAGTTCCTCATTGTCAAAAACAATTGGACCTTCTGCTGCAAGTATTGCATCACAAATCCGGTCTGCCACGGCATAGTTGCCAGTCGCATTTGGGAGACAATCGGGATGAGAGGTTCGTTTTTCTTCCATGTCAAGCAAATATGCACTGTATGTTTTCTGCTCTTGATCCAGAATGATAATGGATGCGTCATTATAATTGAACAGCTGCTTAAGCTGATGGGTAATGATTTTAAGCAAATCCGTCTTATCACGGGTAGAAGCGATGGCATTGCTCAGGGAGAGGAGTATTTCTTTCTCCTTGTATTGTTTTTCGAGTGCTTCATTGGCGATGATATTGGAAAGTGCGATGGATATCTGTGAGCAGACGCCCGTAAAAATAGTCCTATTGACGGTATTGAAATCGTTTATATTTTCCGGTTGAATCCAAAGGACACCAAAGTTTGTATTGCCAATGCGCAATGCAGCCCCGATTATGAAATCAATGCCGATGGAATGAAAAAATAGTGCATGCCCTGCCGCATTTTTTTGGGAAGCTAGTTCCTTTATATCAAAAATTACAGGTTTGTCGGATTGAAGCACAAGGTCATAGAATTGTTTCTCAAACTTAAAATTGGAATAAAGGGTTTGTAGATACTCTCGTTTTTGCAGGTAGGGGGTATTGTTCTCATCAAACAAATACGCGCCAAAGGTCATATCCTGTTGGTCAAGAGCTACGATGGTAAAGTCCTTTATGAAAAAAAGCTCTTTGAGTTTTTGGTTAATGGTACTGGCAAGGTCTTGTTTGCTGCGTACCAAGGCCATGCTATTACTCAGCGATAGTAATATGGATTTCTCCTCTTCCTTTCGGGCGATGGCTTCATGGGCCAGGATGTTGGCAACTGCTATTGAAATCTGGGCTGAAACACTTTCAATCAGGGTATAGTGCTCTGGGCGAAATTTATTGTTGGAATCGGCTATCATACACATGACGCCTATGGTTTCCTCTTCACTTTGTAAGGGCACCGAAACAATTTCCGTCAAGCCGGCAGTTTTCAACAGACGTATGTACTTTGGTGTATGTGTGGTAACGGATTGGGCTGTCAGATCTGTTTTAACCGTAGAGCCAGTCTCTAGTACTTTATCAAAAAGTCCATCCTGTAGCGGCAGGTTTCGGTTCAGCTCTGACTCCAGTTCCGGATTCTCTTGACCATACTGACCTGTGATGATCAGAAAAGGAACTACCAGGGATGATGCTTTGTCTATTAGGCTAATTCGGAAGCCGCTGACAGCCAGATGTTTTTGGAGTTTGATCTGCAAAACACGCTGCAGATCCTCTTTGTTTCTTATCGATGCTATATCCCTGATTAAAGAAAGCAAAATTTCTTTTTCCTCTAATTTCCGTTCCAGGTCTTGCCAATGGGTTTGATCCATGTTGTTTGAAAATGAGTTTTATCTAAATGTAAGCGATAAACTGGTTAAATCTCACCAATACTTTCGTTAATTGTTGAAATATCAACAATTATTATTGATAAATATATTTTTAATTACTTGATATTCAATGTATTAGTTTATTGGTATATCAGTTGTAGGAAAGAATACAAAACGTAATCGTCTACAAAGGCTGTATGGAGGTTCAGTGCTAATAGAAAAGTGTAATACTTGTTTTGTTTAGTAAAGGAAAAGATTTGTTCGAGTTTAGCTCACGTGATAGTACTATTTGAAGTATAGCCGGAAACGATATAGGAAGGTAATGCAATTCAGATTTACAATTTGATAAGGAAATCCTGATACTAGAAATACACTTTTATAACCTTAAATATTCTTCCCCATGAGACTAAAGGTTCGACCCACCGATACCCATGAATCAGCCAGAGATCATTTTCAGATGACAAGTAAAGGCAATGCCAAGGCTGACAACCCAGTGGAGATTCACACACTCCAATGGCTTGAACAGAACCATCCTATATCTTTTAACAGTCCTATCCGTACCACTGGTTTTGAAATAATCTGGATAGTTGAAGGAGCCGGTAAATTAACAGTTGACTGTCAGGAATATGTAATTGAACCCAATGTTATTTATTGTCTCTCTCCAGGACAATTGCGTCAATTTTCAACCAATGGAAAGGTAGAAGGGTATTACATTTCCTTATCGGAAGAGTTTGCCTATCTGGCAGAAAACAAGCAGGACTTTTCTTTTCTAACTCTTCAAAACAGCTTTGGCAGAAATCTGCAAATTATTCATATAACAAAGGAAATACATCATGAACTGGAAGATATTCTGATGAAGATGAGAACAGAATTGTCTAACTGTTTTATGCTACGAACGGAGATTTTAAAAGGTCTGCTGAAAATATTTATTATTTACTTATCCAGAAAAGCAGAAAGGCTGGACTACATAAACGTGCCAGAAAAAGACATACATATTGCTGACAGATTTATAGGTCTGTTGAAAATACATTATACCACCAAACGAATGGTTGCAGATTATGCGCGGGAACTATGTGTTACACCCAATTATCTCAATAGGATCGTAAAGAAAGTATCTGGATTTCCAGCAAGTTACCATATTCAGCAGCACATCATCCTGGAAGCAAAGCGGCAAGCACTGTATTCTGGCTTAAGTATGAAGGAAGTAGCGTACGAGTTAGGGTTTACCGATTATGCGCATTTTAGCAAGTTCTTCAAAAACAATTCAGGAATGAACTTTACTGCTTTTAAAAATGGAAGCCACTAACACACAAGTCTACATAAAAATAGGCTATATTACTGACAAAAACTCTAAAATAGAGTTCATACATTATTACATGAACTCTGTCTCTTATCTGAGTAACAACTCAGAGCGAATAGTTTTATACTTCTTTTTTTAGTCTTCTATCTTAGCTGATTGTTTTACATTGTCTAAAGCACTTTATCCAATGAAGAACCTTTTCATAGTTATTTTACTGTTGTGTATTGGTAACTGTTATTGTTATGCCCAGGATATAACAGTAAAGGAAGCTACTGATGCACTGGACTTATTGAAAGTCGCCAAACAGGATACAAATCGTGTTGCCTTACTGCACAAAGTAGGCCGGTTTTATATTGAAAAGCCTGGAGAGTACAAAACAGATCTGGATAGTGCATTAAGTCTTATTCAGGAAGCTGAGCGGCTGAGTAACAAACTCTCTTTTCAAAAAGGTATTGCCTATTCTTACTTCCTTTATGCGATGGCTTATCGGGAAAAAGGAGACAATGAACGGGGAAGGCAAATCATCAGCAAAGCTATTAACGTGTTTTCCAAACACAAGTATGCATATGGGTTAGGAGAAGCTTATATGGAACAAAGGCATTATTATTCGGCCTTTGCTTCCAAAGAGATATTAGTTCAAAGAATAAGTATAGTAAAAAAAGCACTTACATCCTTTAAGCAGGCTAGCAGTAAATTACAAATGGCTCATTGTCTGAAGGAGATAGGTGATCTGTATTTTGTAAAAGGTGAATACACCAGTGCTATCATAAAGCTGAAAGAAGCTCTATCTCTCTATGAATCTATCAACTATAAAGGCTTGCAAGGTGTTTATGATCTTTTGGGTGCCGCTTATACCGGGGCCGGAGATTACAAAGAGGGAATACGATACGGTTTACTTGCCGTCAAGACAGGAGAAGGTCTTAGTGATTCAACCTCGCAGATGAGTACAATCTATAATCGTTTAGGTATCACTCATTACTATTTGAAGGAAAAGCAAAAAGCGTACACATTTTTTAAGAAAGCATTGGGAATTGCCAGGAAAAATAGGGATACTACCACAATAAACGCCTTGGTTTTAAATATTTCACACTCGCTAGTTGACTTGAACAAGCCTAAGGAAGCACTCACATTCCTGCAAGATATTACAAAGAAATATCCTCCTAGGGATGAGCGTAGTGCCATAGGAGTCACGGCTGGTTTTTTATCTGTGCATAGATTATTAAAGCGCTACAAACAGGGACAAACCTATTGCAATCAACTCCTGGAAATTGCAAAAAGGCCGGATCTGAGCCAAACAGAGTACAATGCTATTTATCTGGCAGCCATACGGTTTTTTATTGACAGCAAACAGTTCAATCTGGCTAAAAAATATCTAACAAGGCAAAAAGAACTTGTGGAAAAATCAGGTTTTTTAAAATACCGTTCCACAAATCAGTTTTTATGGTTCAAACTTGATTCTTCGCAAGGCAACTACTTATCCGCTATTGTCCACTACCGGCAATACAAAATCTTGGATGATTCTGTTTTCAACGAAGAGAAAAGCAGGCAGATCGCCCAGTTGCAGGTGCAGTATGAAACTGAGAAAAAAGATCAGGACATTAAATTAAAAGCACAGTCTATTAATCTATTAACCAAGCAAACTCAGGTACAGCAAAGCGAAATACAAAAATCAGAAATAATACAAAATACTACCCTGGCAGGCATTGTGTTATTGGGTATAATTATGGGCTTGCTTTACAATCAATACCGGATCAAGCAGAAAAACAACAAGCAATTACAGCATCTGCTTACTGAAAAGGAATGGTTGTTAAAAGAGGTACATCATCGGGTTAAGAATAATCTTCAGACGGTGTTAAGCTTGCTCGAATCGCAATCCCATAGTTTGAGTAATGATGCACTACAGGCAATACAGGTAAGCCAGAATCGGGTTTATGCGATGTCTTTGATTCATAAAAAACTGTATCAGGCAACCAATGTAGCTTCCATTAATATGGAGGAATACCTGAAAGAATTAATTCAACACTTGCGTGAAAGTTTTAGTGACGGTTACCCTATCCACTTTCATCAAAATTATGAATCTATCCAGCTGGATGTTTCTCAGGCAGTACCAGTTGGGCTGATCGTAAACGAAGCTGTTACCAATGCATTTAAGTATGCTTTTCCCGAACAGGAATCGAATAATAGTATTGCAGTCGAATGCAAACAGACAGAAAATGATGAAATCGTTCTGACAATATCTGACAATGGCAAAGGATTGCCTGCCGACTTCTACAAAAAAAGAAACAATGAAGGCTTAGGGCTTAAACTCATCAGGGGATTAGCGGATGATATTGATGGAAAACTAACCCTGACTTCAGATAACGGATTAACTATATGTATAAGCTTCAAGGCCACCCCTACATTGAATGACGCTATTGATAAAACCAGGTTTTCATTGGTGAATGCAGAATATGTTTGAAAGTACAAAACAGATAGGTATATACATGAGTCATTATGAATTTAGGATATGAGTAAAATCCAAGTCTATGCTTTTGAAAATTGTGTAGGCTTGGGTTTATTTTTGAGAATTCACTTAGTTAAGTTGGTTTATTATCCCTTTCATTGTTCTTCTTGTGGCTCCTTCATTTTTTTGATTGTCTCTTCCTGTGTTGGTTTATTGTCACTTACTTTTCTCTTCCACTGACCTCTTCATTTTTTGCTTGCCCAAAAAACGAAGCAAAAAAGGGCAAAAAATTCCAAAGCTTCGCCCCACAGGGCCAACGCTAGGCCCGCGGAATTTTTATCCTCACGCACCTACACCACCTTCCACAATTGAAGTTTCCTTTGCTCTCTTTGTAGCTTATTTATTTTACTATGTATTCCGCTTCAAGGTCAAATTATTTTCCTCAAAATTAAGTATGATTCAGGTATTTTTGAGAAAGCTCTCTTTTCTCAACCCCCTCTGTCCTCCTGAAAGGAACTCGTGACAAGACCGGCGGCCTGTGGATTCTGAATGTGTTTTTTCTCTCATAATCCAAACGCAACTCTATTTGTCACAAGATTCTTCCAGAAGGACAGGTAAGGTAGTTTGAGTGGTTTTCTTACCTTGACAGCATTGAGCGGACGTTGCTTTCAATTTAGGTGACATGATTGTTTTTTGAGAGAAACAAATATAGTCAGAATCCAAAGGCCGCCGGTCTTGTCACGAGTTCCTTTCAGGAGGACAGAAAAGGGGGCTTTTCCTTTATTTACCGGACTCCTTTCTGGAAAAGTTATGGGACACGATAAGAAGCCAACCTCACTTTAGTTTATTTCCTGTAGAATCGTCACCAATTCATCGGGTTGAGCCCAGTAGGGACTATGACTTGTGTTCATCGTATATGTTTTTACAACAGATCCATTGGCATCAATCATTTTCTGTTGCGTGGCTGGAGTGACACCTTCGTCTTTAAGCGTTTTAATGTAGTACTTGGGTATTTTACCAAAATTAGCAGCCGTTAATGTCGCTTTACCCTGAAAGATAGCCAACGGTTCTGGCCGGGTTTTCGCTACCACTTTCTTAATCTCTTCTGACGCGTCAACCGCAAACACCTGGACCAGCACATCTTCCGGTAGTGAAGCCGTTAATCCATCCTGTGAGGGTTGCAGACTGCGCCCGAGCAAGCTCGCCGTATCAGAGATAGCCAGTTCGTAGAGAGTCTGATCGCTTTTGGGCAAAAAGGCGCACATATACACCAGCTTTTCAATTTTTGCAGGAATTTGTTCTGCCGCTGCTGTAATAACCATCCCGCCACCGCTGTGGCCTACTAGCACTACCTTTCCTGGAATAGCATTGATTTTGTCTACTGTTGTCTTTACATACAGTTCAAAGTTGGCCTGGCTGACAGGAGTCTGATCATCGCCATGAGCAGGTAGATCAAAGGTCACTACCTGGTAGCCTTTCGCTTCGAGTTTGGGTTTAATCAGATGCCAGGCATATTGACCGGCAAAGGTGCCATGTACAAACACAAAGGTTGGTTTCGGATCTGCCTCATCTTTGTCATCATCACAGGATGTAGTTAGAAGAGTGCTGGTAAGCATAAGAATGATAAATAAAAGTCGCATGGTTTGATTGTGTTTAGGGAACATTAAGTTATGAATTGACTATAGGATAACCTGCCAGACAACAGGCATGCTGGAAGAAGGAGAGTAAGAGAGCTATAAGCTATTCTGGGGCTGAATCAGCTATGCAAAATGAGGAATCAGCATAGGCTATCACGCTTTTCTCATTCTCTATAGCCAGGCAGGTAAGCATCTTTATATACCTACCTGCCTGGAATGCTATCCGAGGTATTTGGTTAGCTCAGCTGCTGCATGGACAAATAGGGAGCGTGTAGCGGGCAATGTTGCCAGACCGTTCAGAAGGCCAAAGTCATGTATCATTCCATTGTAGCGTATGGTCGTTACAGTTACTCCGGCTTTATCTAATTTGCGGCCATAGGCTTCTCCTTCATCACGCAATATATCGTTCTCCGCTACTTGGATCAGTGTAGGAGGTAAGCCTTTCAACTGATCCACAGATGCCTGAAACGGGGCTGCGTAGATTTCTTTTCGTTTATCAAGATCTGGCACATACTGATCCCACATCCATTTCATAACAGATGTCGTCAGAAAGCGATCCTCGCCAAATTGTTTGTATGAATCCAGTTCGAAGTCTGCGTTGGTAACCGGCCATAGTAGTATCTGTAAACTAATTTTCGGACCTGATTTATGTTTAGCCATCAAACAAGTCGCTGCTGCCAGATCTCCGCCTGCACTATTTCCAATTATGGCCAGGCGTTTTCCATCTACATTGATTTCGGCTCCCTGTTCAGCAACCCATTGGGTAGTTGCATAAATTTCATTGAGAGCTTGCGGATAGCGAGCTTCCGGAGATGGAGTATAATTAACAAACACAGCACAATAGCCGGAATGTACTACTAAATCTCTGACTAAACGCTGGTGAGTAGGAAAATCTCCCAATACCCAGCCTCCTCCATGTATGAAAAGAAAGACAGGCAATACCTCTTTTACTCCTTCCGGACGGACAATGTGTAGCTTCACGGTATATCCATCATAGGTAATGGTTTTCTCAGTAACCTCAATACCTGATATATCGACGGGTATGGAAGCTTGTGCATTTACCAGCACTAGCCGGGCTGCTTCGGGGGACAGCGTTTCCAGAGCAGGGCCGCCTGAATTGTTAAGAATCTGTAAAAAGGCCTTAGTGCCTTGGTCGATACGCGGATCTTCGGCATAGTACGCTACACCAGAAGTTTGTGAAACTGCTGCATTCATGGTTTGAAGTGAGTTTAGGTGAGAAAAAAATAAATTGAATTTTAGAGTAGGCTGGCCTGATAATCCAGAAGACAATACACAACTACTCCAGTCCGACAAGTCTGATCAGATAGGTTATGTGCACTATTGAAATGAGTATAAATTTAGTTTGTCTGATTAAACATGAGTCTTCCTGAATATTGGATTGGAATAAAACCCAAGCCTATACTTTTGAAAGTGTGGACTTAGGATAATTTTTGAGAAACGTTTCTTTCTGTGTTTGTATTATCCCAATCTTGCTTCTTCCACAGGCCTCTTCATTTTTTGCTTGCCCAAAAAACGAAGCAAAAAAGGGCACTTTCTGCCGAACCTCCCGCCCACAGGCCAAAGGCCAACCTCGCGGCAGAAAGAAGGCCAACGCACCTACACCACCATCCACGATTGAAGTCAGCATAACTCTCTTTGTAACTCCTTTGTTTCTCTTTTTCTAAAGGATGGGATATTCTTTCCTCAAAATTTGGAATGACTCATGTATTTTTGAGAAAACTCTCTTTTCTCAACCCCTTCTGTCCTCCTGAAAGGAACTCGTGGCAAGACCGGCGACCTTTCCAAGTGGGAGTATTTTTTCTCTCAGAAAGTAAACACCACTCTATTTGTCACACCTGTCCCGCATGGCGGGAGGGTCATTTCAGGAGGACAGGGAGAGGTTTTTTTTATTTATAAACCTCTTTCTTAGAAAAATTATGGGACAGGATAAGGTAACTACCTTCTTACCTGTGGTATCTGTACCAGTTACTATCAGAAAAGACTGAAAAGTCATTAAATGAACTATTGGGGTATTGGGTCAACTAGCTCAGGCTTCGACCTGATTACTGCTCATAGGTACAACCTGTTGTACTTTATCTATCCATTGTAAGATGTAGTCAGCATCTTCTTTCCAGGTAGGAAGTCCCAATACATAGTGATTCCGGTTGGTGAAGAGTTTGTACTCGAGAATAGAGCCGTTTTCTTCGTATGCTTTAAAGTTGCGTTGATTCAGATGGGCAGGCGTAATATGATCTGTATCGCCGGCTGTAAACAACAAAGGCGCATGTGGTTTGGCAAAGTCTACTTTTGCAGCAGATGTTACTGCATCCCGTGCTACAGTTTTCGACTCGGGTATGATATACTTTTCATAGGAAGCAATCTGGTCATTGAATGACATTCCATTCACAAAAGCATACTGCCAGTCTTCAAAAGACATCAGATAGGTTTCTTCCAGTGACGTAAACAGTCCCAACGACTTCCAGCCTGCTTTCAGGAAGGAGAATTCATAGGGAAATACTCCTTGTGGAGGGACGGAATGAATGGCTACCCCAGCAGCTGCCAGATCGCGGTTTACCATAATCTGTGTAAGCATACCGCCATACGAATGACCAATCACAATCGGTTTTTCAGGTAGCCCTTTGATGATGTCTATATAATGGTTGACCAGGTCTTCCAGATGAAGGGTAGCCAGTGCCACATCATTGGGTTGTCTGGCCCGTAATTCAGTTGCAGTCCCTTCTTTGTGTAACCAGGGTGGTGCAATGGTTGAATAGCCTTTGCTTTCAAAATAGGTACGCCATTCGTCCCAGCAACTGTGGCTGACAAAAGCTCCGGTAATAAAGACTACGGTTTTAGATGGAGTAGGTGTCATAATAGGTTTGTGTTTAAATGAGTGATAAAGAACTATATGTATGTTTTACAGGAAATCTTATCTGGTAAGGCGGAGCAAAAAATGGGATTTAAAAAGTACCCTCCTTCACATAGGGATAACACCAAAGTGCCACCGTCAGTGTAATAGCCTTAAACCAGGCATTGTACATATTCTCAACCTCGCCTACACTATTGCCTTTTCTGGCAAGAAATGGTTTTATGGTTGCAGTGATTGGTACAATAAAAGTGACAAGGTAACGGAAGTGTATAATCGGAACTGCGTCTACTCCGTCGGTCTGGTTTTTCTTGACCAGGTGACGAAGACCAATTTCATGCTGATAATTCAGCCATTGCTGATCGTAAGAACGAAAGCAGGTATCCATGATCCATTGCCCGAAGCGCTTACGTACGCTGGCTAAATAGGCATCATTCAACTGATCATTTTTTCCAAAATACTGAGCCAGATACGGATGTGAGCCTACGAAGCCATACCAGACATCCAGTATGTTTTCTGTCTGGTCTTCAAGTACTCTTCCTGCCATTTGCAGATAGAGTACATCCTCTTCAGATAAAAGTACGGTTTGCTTTAGCAAGTCTAAATCAGCCTCAGATACGGGTGAGGTGGCTACTTCTCCATAGGTATAGCCAGGGATTTGTGTGGTTTGAGTGTGCATAGTATAAAAATTTACCAATAGGTATAATAAGAATAAAAGCTGCTAGAAGGATAAACTGTACTATCCAATGCTCATCAGTGATCTGTTTAACAGACAATGTCATTTCTCACAAACCTTCCTATTCGGGTAGATGATTGACTAAACAGATGGTATGGTACAAAAGTAGGATCTACCACCACTGTGACCAATGGCTAAATGCACCCATCCGTTGTATATTTCGTAACAGTGGGAGTGGGGGCAATAGGCATTATATTGTGCATAAGTAGTGCATTATCCGCTTAGTCAAGAGCAAGCTCGTGATAGCTTTATTTTGAAGGCAGGTGTAAACTAACTATATGGAAATAAGCACGCTACAACAAGAATGAGAGAAGGGGGAGAAAGATTCTACACTTTCTTTTCAGTCAATTCCAAAACCAGTATGGGAAAAAGCAAAACAACAGCTAGAGCGATCATATTACCTGATTAAGAAGAAAGCCTGGTGGTTTGCAGGATTGATTATACTTTTCTGTTTATCAATGTCACTTTATATACTATAAACGTTTTTTTCTTCACAAAAAACTGGTTTCAATCACAGCCTACTACTCACCCGGGAGTAATCTATTCTATTTATTAGTATCCATTGAATTGAGATAATAGTTATCAGAAGGTAAGAGTCGATTGGTTTCAACTACCCATTCAAGGCCGTGTTGATCCACAACGACACTAAGGATTTCTCCAATTTCCTTGAGTATTACTTCTTTCTCTCTACTATGGCTGTGAGTGTCATTTTCAGCAGTAATCTCAATGGAATGGATATTGATATTTTTTCTTAAAATAACTTTCTGTCCTACTTGTATGGTTTTCATATACTGGCGTAAGTTTAAAGAGAATCCGCAGATCTGAAAAATAAAAAAACGCCTACTAAATTGATAATCAATGGTCTAGGCAAAAAAACAGTAAAGGATAGAATGCAATTAATTCTATTTTTTGATAAAAGTCAACTATCTGTTTTATGTAAGTGCAGGATAGAATATATGAAATTTTAAAGATTCCGGATAATCTGAAATCTGTCGAAATACTACTGAATCCTATTCATTTTAATCTGACTATGTTCTCTTCCTTTTTTTATAAAAAGTGTAAAGAACAGGCATACTTTTTTAGCTATTTATCGAATTAGTTATTTTCTGATCATAAGTAATTTCAAAGGAGATATCTACTTTATACTTTACTAAGATAAAACTAATCCGGTATGCTTGTGAAAATCTATGTTGTCGACGATGATCCGGTTGATCGAATGATATTTGAAAAACATATACAAAAGGTGTGTAATGAACAGTTTTATACAATAAAAACAAGCCAGCAGAACTCAGAAGAGAATAGTAGTTTTCCTAGGTTAGAGTACAAGATAGACAGTGAAGGCCAATCTGCTAGAGATGTAATGGAACAGCCACTTGAGCAGATTCAGGTTAAAGTATCTTGTTTCTCTACCGCATCTGCGGCTTTGGCTCAAATCAGAACGTTGTTTTTGAAAGGGGATTTTGATACACTACCTGACTTGATCTTTCTGGATATGGTACTTCCGCAAATGGATGGGTGGGAGTTTATAAAAAAACTGGCAGATTTACTGATTGCCATTCCCGGGTATAATAACGTAAAATCAAAGCTGGGAATCTATCTGCTGACCTCTTTTGTTAATCAGTTCGATCTTCAGAAAGCAAACACCACCCCACTTATCAAAGACTATCTGCTTAAGCCGATACTAGCAAATGATATTTGCTCTATTTTACACGATTATCTCAGAGCAAAACAGAAATAAAGAGAAACGGACTTGTTATAACCGTTTGTACATACTTGTTTGGATATGTTTGTTGAGGTGTTATTTGCCCAGAGCTTATACCATTCATTGTGTAAAACGGCTAGTCAGCTTGAGGAATGCTTCATACTATTGGTGTACTATATCAATTGTATTTTGTTTGGAAACAGATCTATATGCTTTTTTTATCCTGGATGATTTTAAAAATTCTGTTGTTTGGCCAATAAGCAGTTGCTATGTATAGGCAACTGCAGGCTATTATCTTCAGGTTCTGTTAAGTCAATATAGCTTATTTTACTTTTGTCTTTTACATTACTCATTCTGTATATAACCGCTTTAGTATTGTTTGATTCCACACCAGGTTTACGCCTACCTGATTGCAATGCTGAATAAATGCATACAAGGTGAGAGGATAAGCGAATACGTGTTCATTTATATGAAGAGTTTGGTCACTAATCCAGATCAGATTCGTTTCTTCAGAACTATCAATATATTTTTGGTAGGAAAAATCGAATTCCCACCCTTCAAAATATTCATGCAGACAAACAAGGTTAAAACTTTCTTTATACAAAGATTCAACCTCATTGAGATTTATCGGCTTTCCCAGCTCAGGATTTGCATACTTCTCTAGCTGTTCTATTGGGAGTGCTTTCATAGCTCGACTAGTTAAATGATTGATTGGTACTATAACCTCTTGCATAGCCCTTGTAACAGGCTATTTTGAAATTATGTGTATAAACAAAAATACCTGTTAAAATCTGCAAAAACTTTATTCCACATGCCTGTTTTTCTAATCTGGACACACGATCTACTAGTTAGTACACAAAAGAAAAATAATCTCTGGCTTTGCTTCCCTTCTTTTTTGTAGCCTAAATCGGTGATATCTTTACTGCTTTAGTAACCAACTCATTTCTATGGAAAAAAAGAAAAAAGCCGATATTTTGTTGGAAAGAATCCTATTGATGATCGATATATATAGTGAATTAAGTACTGAACATATTTCCTTTGCTCTCCACAGAAAAGAAATAGCCCAAGAAGCTTATAACCAGAAGAATACAATTGGGTTAGGCATGCTGCAACGACAATTGCTGGGAAGCTGGGAAGCTGGGAAGAAGGTGAAAACCCTAAACTCAAACAAGCCTTATTTGACGAATATAAAAAACAGACTGGCAGAAATGCCACTCAGGATATCAGAGGAAATAAAAGCATTTTGGCAAAAATCGCAAAGCGAAAAAAGATTGTCAATGATATGGAGTATGATATTGTCAACGATTATCTGTCAGACAATATAGAGGACTATGAAAAACAGAAAGAGGAAGTGGCGCAGTGGAATCTGTTACTGAGTCAATACACAGTGCATTCAGACTATACCAAATAAGTAACATGAGTGATCCTGAATGTTGGATTTGAATAAAACCCAAGCCTATACTTTTGAAAATAGTGTAGGCTTGAGGTATTTTTTATGAAAGCTCTCTTTCTTCGTTTGTTTAAAATCCTGAACCTATCTCTTTTTTATCGCCTTGTCACTTTTTTGTCACGCCACAGCGTGATAACCCAAAAAAGGCACTTTTTCCTGATCTTTCCGCCCGCAAGGCCATGGGCTTTCCCTTATCCTGTTCCATATCTTTTCTAGAAACATGGTTTGTAAATAAAGAAAAAAACACTCCTCCTGTCCTCCTGAAAGGATCTCTTGACAAATAGAGTGGCGTTTGGATTATAAGAGAAAAAATAAATTCCAGTCGGAAAGGCCGCCGGTCTTGCCACGAGATCCTTTCAGGAGGACAATAAAGGGTGTAATGGCACAAAAAGAGATTATCCCCTAAAGCTGCAAAATCGAAAAACTTATGGGACAGGATAAGGTGCCAACCTCGCGGAGAAAAGATTGCCTACGCACCTATACTACCTTTTCTGATTGAAGGCATCTTCACTCACTTTGTAGCTTATTCTTTTACTATCGGATAAGGCTACCAATGTAAAGTACTTCCCTCTAAATTCGGGATGACTCAGGTTGTCTGGAGTACTGTATATACTATTGGTCGAGGTTTTTACGCAGGTCTTCGACAAACTCCTCGCTTACATCAAAATAGGAAGCCAGTTGTTTGGTAGTCAGAATGCCATCTTTGAGAAATTTGAGAATAGCTTCCTGTTTGCCTGCTTGTTTTCCTTTTTGCTCACCTTCCTGCAATCCTTCTAATAGACCTTCCTGTCTACCTTTTTGTTCTCCTTTCAATTCTCCTATTCTTTCTCCTTTTTTGAAGAAATAATCATCTTCTTCTTTGATATAGTTGGTAATGGATTCCATAATCTGTTCAATAAAAGGTGATAGTTTACGCAAATTAGCTAATATCCGTAACTGTTGCAAGTGGCGGTTTAGTTCCAGTGGAGTTGGTGAAGTCTGGGCTAATCGGTCTAAAATCTGGCTGGCTGCTTTCTCTGGTTCCATATTACCAAAGTTAGCCAGAACCGCAAATACAACTTCGTCAGCCTTATCGGATGAGAGAAATAGCTGATAGTCTATCTGCGAAAGCCTGACCAGATCAAAGAAGAATACTAATCCGTGTTGTTCGATACGGGTAGGCATGGTAGGCACCGTATCTGAGAGAAACAAGACGTACTGACGAATAGGCAGTTGATATTTACGCCAGATCCAGAGGTTGTCTCAAATTAGTATTAAAGGCTGCAAAGGCATCTTTTAGGCTGCACCTTCACCTATTTTTCGGCCCATAGCCGCTGGCTATGCCCCTCAAAATAGTCTCGGTTCGCTCTAAAATCTGCTCTTTTCGCCTCTTTAATACTAATTTAGACAACCTCTATGGCTTTGTATTCAAACATGCGGTCTACCATCCGTACTTCATCGACCAGTTGGAACTTGAGTTGCAGTAAAAACGTATCGCCTTGCCTGTTTGTAATTTTGAGTAGCTGATCGGGTTTTCGTTCCAGGGTCCGTTGCAGATCCAGTGGTATTTTCTCATAATTGGCCACATCGATCCGGAGTACTTTCTCAATCATGCTTAGCGTAACAGCTTCCAGATTTTCCTTGAATATTTTATCGTAACGGTTTGCTTCTTTTTTATTGTTCATGTGTGGATCTATTACCAGCGGCAAAAGTAAGCAATAAAAGCCGCCTGAAAACAGGTCGGCTTTTGTATTTTTACCTCCTCCAAGCTAGCTTGTAGTAGCGATCATAGCCAAACGGATCACGTAATTTTATCATCACCAACCATTTTCCCATCGTTGAAATAAGAAAGGTAATAGACTAAATATCGTATCTTTCTAATCATAGTAGATTGAATTTTTTTAACAGACCAATAAGTGAAAATTATCAGGGAAATATTATATGAATAAGAGGTTCTGTGTATGAAATATTTATATAGATTTACATCTGTATTTATTCTATGATAAAACTCTTGCGCTTTACAGTTCTATTTTCGTTTTTTCTTTTATACCAGTTTCAACTTGCAAAAGGACAAACTTATGTTATAAATAAATCAATTGGCAAGTCAACCGGTGTTAGTCCAGTCAGCATTGCTATTGATAAAAGAGGCTATCATTATGTTGTCAGTGGGGAGGGGTATGTTGTAAAGTTAGACTCTAAATAGTGGTTTTAAACAGTTTATTGTGCCTCAGGGTTCTAGTGTTGTAGCTATGTGCTGAGAAACAGAGAAAGATGTAATACCAATCATAAAAGATAATAGAGTTACCTAAAAACTTCTTTCACAAATGAAAATACTTGCAAGTTTATTTAAATGATTAAATTTTATAGTATTAATACAAACAAATGAAACAGCACTACTCTTTAGTTTATTTTTTAGTACTTTTTTTTGTTTTCCCCTTAGCAGGGAGATCCCAGAGTTATTTTTTCAATCATACAATTGGTTCTCCCATCAGTTTTGAGTATCCATTTAAGATCATAACCGATAAGAAAGGCAACCTGTATGTCGTTAATGCTTCAAACTGGTATATTACCAAGTTTACAGCGAAGGGAGAAATAGTGTTGAGGTTTGGAAAAACAGGCACAGAAACAGGATCTTTTTCAGGTACAATCATTGATATAGCAGTAGATGATGATGAAAATATATATGTACTAGATAACTCTCGTGTTCAGATGTTTAATGCTAAGGGAGAGTTTGTTAAAGTGATTTCTGTTGCATTTAGATCTTACTATAATGGAATTGCTGTAGATGACCAGAAAAATATTTATCTAGCTGTGATTTCCACTCTTACTAATGCAAATGAAATTCATAAACTGGATCAGGATGGGAACATTTTGTTAAAATTTGGATCAACAGGAACCGCAGATGAGCAGTTTCAACGTGTTTGGAAACTTTGTGTTAATTCCAAGGGTGAGATTTATACTATTGATTCAGGACACACCCGCATTCAAAAGTTTGATTCAACAGGTAGGTTTTTGCTTACTTTTGGAGAGAGAGGATCTGGTAATGGTCAGTTCTATAATCCACAGGCACTAACTACAGATGCAGAAGGTAATGTTTGGGTCGTGGATACACAAAATTATCGTATTCAGCAGTTCAGTTCTTCTGGAAATTTTATTATCAGTATAGGATCATTTGGGGTTGGAGATAAGCAATTCAGTATTCCCAATGGAATTTGTGTTGACCCATTAGGCACTGTCTATGTATCAGACTACATCACTAACAAGGTGCAGCGCTTTCTTCCAAATGGTAAGTTGATAGAAACGTATGGGTTTAGAGGAACAACAAATGGGCAATTGCAATATATGTATGGAACAAGACGGAATAAAGCTGGAGACTTTTATATTTCAACAGACAAATTTATTGCCAAGTATAATCAAAAGGGGATACTGGTTAAAGAAATCAATAGTTTAGGAACCCAGAATAGTGAGTTTACCAGCCCAAGCCCAATGGCTATAGATGCCCAGAATAATTTATATGTTTGTGATAATTCGAATCGTCTGATTCAGAAGTTTGATACGACAGGTAACTTTTTATTTGCTTTTGGAAAAGAAGGAACTGGAGCAGGTGAATTTTATAGTCTGCAGGGAATAGAAATTGATCCTTTAGGAAATATTTATGTGACAGATCCCAGAAATAAACGCATCCAAAAATTTGATTCAAAAGGTCGGTTTCTGCTACAATTTGGTAACCCTGATTTGGAAGAGTTTTATCCCGAAGCAATAGCAATTGACAAGCTGGGAAATGTATATGTTACAGATACACAAAACAACGCTGTTTTTAAATTTGATTCAACAGGTAGAATGCTGAAGAAGATAGGTTCTACAGGAACTGATCCAGGACATTTTAATTATCCGTCAGCTATTAAGATAGATCAGCAAGGGAATTTATATATTGGAGATCGAGGAAATTACCGAATTCAGATACTTGACAGGGATGGCGAATTTATCACTCAGTTTGGATCGCAAGGATACGGAAGGGAGCAATTTGGATCTGTTAGTGATTTGGACATAAGTCCGGAGGGCGATCTTTATGTTAGTGACGCCCTAAACTATCGGATTACTGCGTTTGCTACCGCTCCACTAACAGCAAATGTGATACGTGGAAAAGTATTTATTGCCCAAAACACAGATTGTATCCAGGATAGTACAGAAATAGGGATGCCCCGTATTGTTGTGCTGGCAGAACCAGGCCCTTACTATACTGTTACAGATAGTACTGGTTCTTATTCTCTTCAGGTAGATACTGGTAAGTATCAGATTATGCAAATTCTGCCTTCCTTTACAAGTAATACTGTTGTTACCAGTGTGTGTCCACAAAAAGACTCAGTGCATACTGTTAGTTTTTCAGAGAGAGGGCAAACCATTTCAGATGTAAACTTTGCCAATCAGTTTAAAGTGCTTTTGCCTTACTTATCTTGTGAAGTTAGCAGTAATCGTCGCCGTCGATGCGAATTAAGTACTACAAAAATTGTATATGCCAACAAAGGCCAAGGCAAAGCTGAACAGGTGAAAATATATGTAAAACTGCCCCAATATGTTGTTCTGCGAGATGCTAGCAAGTCTTATGAGATAGATAAGGATTCAAATTATGTTTTTTCTATTCCTGTTCTGAATCCCAATGAATCCGGTAGTATTACTATTGTAGATTATGTTTCCTGTATTAGGGGCATTACAGGTCTGACCCAATGCACAAAAGCATGGATTACCCCATTCAATCAGGTTGTGGAAGCAGGAGAATGGGATAACTCTGATATTATGCTTACAGGTAAATGTATAGAAAATGGACGAGTTCAGATGATTATTAAAAATGTGGGACAAGCAGCTATGGCCGACAGCAGTGAGTTTCGTATTTTTTTAGATACCCAGCTGGCTTTTCGCAAAAACTATAAGTTAGCGAAAGGCGATAGTCTTGTATTAAAAGTCCCTGTCAATGGCAAAACCGTCCGTTTAGAAGCCGACCAGCGTCCGGACCACCCACGCAAATCACAAACAAACCTGACCATCGAAGGGTGTGTAGCGTCTACTAGTAGTATAGTGAGTAAAGGTTTTGTCAATGCACTGCCTCAAGATGATGAAGAGCCTGAAGTTTCTATTAACTGTTTGCCTATTGTTGACTCCTATGATCCAAATGACAAACAAGTTTCGCCACAAGGTACTGCTGTTGATCATTATACACCAACCAGAAGTGAGTTCAAATATACTATCCGTTTTCAGAACACTGGCACCGACACTGCTTATAGAATCACAGTGATTGATACATTGTCCGAAAAACTGGATTTTGCTACAATGAAAATGGGAGTTGTCTCTCACAAGTATTTGTTCAGTGTATCAGGAAAAGAAAAGCCGATCCTGACATGGTTCTTTCCTGGGATTAATCTACCTGACAGTACTCGTGATCAGAAAGGTAGCAACGGATTTATTGAGTTCTCGATTAAACCTAAGGGTAATTTGCCCGAAAAAACTCAGATCGAGAACTTTGGTGATATTTTCTTTGACTATAATGATCCGGTACGTACCAACACTACAATGAATGTGCTGTATGACATACCTAAAGTAATTAACTCTGCCAATCAGTTGGATGATTCGATTATTGACAAGGTGACGACTACAGAACCGGATGCACTGAAAGGGAAACTGACTCTGCATCCAAATCCTACCCAAAGTTTGGTGTGGATACAATTGTTAGACGTTTCTGTACGTATTGAACAGATTCGTATCTGTAATCTGCTTGGACAACAACAAACAGTAAATAGTTCCTTCACAGATAATCAGAATATGCAGATAAACATGCAAGGTTGGTCTAATGGCATGTATTTGATTCATATTCAGACTAATAAAGGGACATCTGTACAACGGGTTGTTGTGCAATAAGGAATAGTCAGACAAACAATAGAGTATTATATGTGTTCAAGGATTGCTATTGGTGTTAGCGCTGAATAGATGTAGTTCAATATCAGGTAGATATTACACATGAAAAAGGTCTGACTATCGAGTCAGACCTTTTTCATGTGTAATTATGTATTTTTCTGATAAAATCAGTTTTATTTCTTCCACGCTTGCTTAAAATAGCGTTCATAGCCAAACGGATCGCGCCACTCAATGTTATGTTCGGGAATGCCTAGCTGCTTAAGCCAACTGGGGACAAAGAAGCTTGGACAACCTTTGTTGTCGAATTGGTTATGTCCGGCAATCTTTACATTAGGGGCATAGCCTAGTACCTCGCCGAGAATGTCTAACATGGTTGAGATCTGCTGAGGGGTACGGCTATCTAATGGCATTTTGTGAGAGGAGTCCAGGCCGCCTACATAACAGAGATGTCTGGAAATGGAGTTGATGCCTGCTACGCCATTCGTAACTTCAAAAGAGTCTATTACCTGGTCATTGTTGTGTTTGACAAACTGGTGACGGGAGCCATCGAGTAAGATCAAGTCTGAATAGCCGACTTGCTTCCAGCCATTGCCGTAGGGTTTGGGTTTGGTGTGCCAGCGTTTCACATCGTCAGGGGAGATCCATCGTCCAGCAGGGGTAGCAGTACAATGTATAATCAGGTATTGGAATTTCATAGGGGTAGAGATACGTTAGTAGTGACTATTTATTCCCCATGTTGGTGTTATCCACCAACATGAATGATGGGAAAGTGGTCGTTGGTGATAATACCAAGGAAGGGTTGATGCCATCCCTCTGCATTATTTAGGGTCTTTCATGGAGAAGAAACCCACTGTTGAAATAAAGGCCAGCAGCGAAACGAACGACTGTGTGTCGATGCGGTTTGCCAGCCAGAGAATATATCCTGAGAAGGTGAATAAACCCAGGGTTGAGGTTTTCCAGTTGTCTAGCACAAACTGGAGGTAATCGTATATCGATTTTGCCATGTGGTTTAAGGGTTAGGGTGATGTAATTGCCTGTTTGCCATCCGAACGATTGGGATTATTCCGATCCAATGTAGGGGCGAACCCGCGTGTTCGCCCGGATTCCCCGCACGAACGATTGGGTTGATCCGACATTGTAGGGGCGATTGGCAGATCGCCCTGGTTCCGTTCGCGAAGGATCGTGTTAACAGACAACCGTTTCGGAATACCACAAACGCGGTCTGTGGGAATGTGGGCGCACACATGGGTGCGCCCCTACATCGGTTCGGATCAACCCAATCGTTCGTGCAGGGAACCAGGGCGATCTGCCAATCGCCCCTACAATATCGGATTACACCAGACATTGTTTGTGACATTCTGGGCGATTCATGCCCATGCGTGATAGGTTACGGACCTTTGCAGGTATCCACAACCTGAAACACAGGTGCATAGGTAAAGCTCTTCACATGCTTGATCTTCTCTACATCTAACGGTTGCACCGGATGAGCTGCTACCTGCTTCGCTACGATCTGCTCGATCTGACTATAATCTATCACCTCACAATCGTACACCTCATCGGGATTCAATCTATGTTCTGTAAAGACGCCTACAGCCAAACCCAATACAAAACACAGGGCACTGAGTAAAATACGTATCTGCATACACTAGAATCGTTAAGTGAAATAGGAAATAGAGTACATACTAGCTTGAAAGAAAGAAGCAGTAGGCTACTAGTCTACTGCTTCCCGATACCATACAACGAACTATGCAATGCTACTACCTTGGATTAGGCCGGTAGCGTAGCCTTGTGAGTGGTGATAGAAGACATCGAGCCATCAATCACAGACAGGCGTTGCTCGATCTCGTCCAGCTGCGATTCGTAGAGAATTACCGCTGTGGTACCATACTGCAACTTGCGTTGCTCAGCTGTGAACAGCTTGTACTCTGCTTTCACTTTGCGTGTTTCCATCTCGGTCTTGGTAGAGCCTTCTGGCAATACGGCGATGATGGCTGTTAGTGAGTCTACTTCTGCTTGGGCAGAGGCAAGGGTAGCTTCGATGTCACTTGCCCGGTCGGAGGCATTGTCACGGCTACGGGTTAGCGAGATTTGTTTGTACTCCAGTTCCCCTTTCAGGTCGCTCAGGTCGTCGAGTACTTTGTCACAGTCTGCTTTGGATGTCAATAAGGTTAGCGTTAATGCCATAAATGTATAAGTAGTTGAATAGTGAAACCTAATCACCAGTCAGTGTCCGGACTACTTGCTGATTGACACTACAAATATCGGCATTAAATACATGCGTTTTAGAGCGTTGTTTTGATTATCAGAACTACGCTCAAAACACACGATTTACTTACTTTTGGTTGGTTTTTATTTACTGTTATTGTATTTGTGGAAGTGGATTTTGGATTAAAGCGCTATGCGGGAGTAAGCATCTGGAATGTGGTATTTAACGGTGAAGGGAGGGGTTGACTAAGTCGAAGGGATGTATTTGTAGGAAGGATGTTTTTGTCATTTTTTCCTTCCTGTCAACGATTGTTTTTACTACATTGGGTTCATTTATTTCGGAAAATTTACTGACCACCATGAACCAGCCTGTCTTACAATTTATTGGCAAGATTACCATTAAAAGCCTGCGGGATTACATTCTCGATGCGGAACATTTTACAAACAGGGACACTATTTTACTGCATCCTGTTAACCTGAGGGAACTAGCCTATGAGTATAGGCAAACCTTTCAGCAACCCTTCCCTTTTCCTTACCTGATTCTCAATGTGCTTATTTTAGAAGACCCATCAGGGCTTGTAAAGGTGGATAGAATTGGGATTGTGAAAGAGGATGTTGCCTCTAAGCAGAAATATTTTATCAAAGATTTTGTTGATCCGAGCGAGGTTGTTTACAAGTGTGGGTATTGTGGAAATTTAGTGCGAGAGAATGGTGAGCCACTAGATACACTATCACATACACGACAGCGGAGAATACTGGAGCAGTTTGACGACAAGGATACAACTGTAAAGTACATACACGGATACTGTCATCGATCAGTGAGTGAAACGGAAAAAGGTGCTGAGGAGATGCTACGCGTTTAACTGGAAATACGAAACGGCTGGATACTATGTGTCCAGCCGTTGTATGTGTTGTTTATAAGAGAAAATCGCGCTTACTGGCAGTCAAATGTATAGGTAACTACTGTGTTTGCTTCGTCGCCACCCAATTTAGTGTATCTTGTTGATTTTTTAGGCAATCCTTTTTCATCGTATTCATAGGTAAACCTATGCAATGCTATTTGTTTATTGGTTTGGTTCTCCACCTGATAACGTTCCCGTCTTAGTACATTATGTATTTTTAATCCATAGGTAGGTTCAGTAACTGCCTGACCTTTTGGTGTATAATCTGTGAATTTGTCTATTATCTCTTTATCATCATATTCATAGGTTTGATATTCATACAGCAGTCCGCCAAAGTAGATCTCGTCTCGAATTAGTTGTCCCTGTGTATCATAGATATATATATACTTTGCTGCATTTGTATCAGTATGCGCTACTTTGGTAATCAAGCCTCTGGCATCTGTTTCAACCTTGTTAACTTGAATTATATTATAATTTGAGCTCATGTAACGTATTTCTGTTAATCTCCCATTTGTATAGTTATACCATGCGGTGTCCATCGTATTATGGAAAGTTCCATCACCATTTGGGCTAGTCCAATTTCTTATGATTCTGGCAAGGGTTCCATCTGTATTGTAAGTCGTTTCATACTTCTCATCATTATATATTGATGTATGGTTTCCAGTGCTTTTGGAGAGCTTGCCCTGAATATATTCATATCTGGTCACACTGGAAGAATACCCACTGGAAGTATCCCTACGCTCAGTTACAAAACCTTCGGGATTATAGGTATATGTTACTCTATATTGAAGATTCCCTTTGCTCTTCCCCTCATTGGTAATGAGCCAGCCATTGGCATCATATGTATTTGTTGAGATAAGGGTGTCACTGTTTCCATCAACGACACTTTTTATACTTACCAGCTTGCAGGTTTTTTCCGGTTCGGGAGTTGGGGCTTCATCGCTGTCTGACTTACAGGATGTAACCACTAAAAGGCCTGCGAACAGGCAGGGAATTAAATGTTTTATCATTGTTGAGTGTATGTATGGTTACTATACGAGTGTATAATTAAAGGCAAATATACGGGTAGTTATAAATAAAAAATTTGAGGGGAAGGTTTGTTATAGGTCTTTCGTTTTGGATATATGTATGATTGAATGGATAAAATAAAGTGTTTAGGGGTGTTTATTATGGGAATGCCTGTCAGGTGAGGGTATGCGAATCTCTCTAGAGGTGTCATTGGCTTTCTGGCATTTGTAGGGTTTGGGCTCATTTTTCCTTAACTTTTCATGCTGGCATCGGTCTTGGTTTTAGCCTATACCTGCCCAATTCCGGTTACCTTAAGGTTTGTTGAGGTGATCTATCTGTAAAATGTCTGTATGTCGTCTGATTCATTCTATGATCCTGCCATTCATCATCGGCGGTCAATCCGGTTGCCAGATTATGAGTATAGTCAGGCAGGTTTGTATTTTGTGACCATCTGTGTAAAGGACAGGCAATGTTTATTTGGGCGCATTGACGGTGGGCAAATGGTGTTGAATGAGGTGGGGGAGATAGCCTGTCAGGAATGGGGAAAATCGGCCGAAATCCGGCAAGAGATTGTATTGCATGAATTTATTATTATGCCCAACCACATGCATGGCATTGTCGAAATTACAGATATAACATGTAGGGGCGACTGGCAGGTCGCCCAGGCCATTACCATAGACCCGGATCAAACCAATCGTTCGGCGGGGAACCAGGGCGATCTGCCAATCGCCCCTACAGGGTTAAATCCGAAATCATTGGGTGCAATGATCGGTGGGTATAAAGCCAGTGTAACCAAAAAGGTTAATGATATTCAGCAAACATCAGGATCTGTCTGGCAGCGCAATTATTACGAACACATCATCCGCAATGCCCGTTCCCATCAGCAGATAGCCGAATACATCACCACCAACCCCCAGCGATGGGAACAGGATACTTTGTATGTGTTCTAACGGTTTGTTCTGATATACAACAAAGAAAACACCAGGCAAAGAGTAGTATTGTTTCAATGGGTGTATAGTGTTTGAGGAGAAATTATAAAAATAAGAACAGATTGCTTGTCTATGAACAGAGATAAAATTGCCCCTGGAATCTATTTGAATGAATTGGAACAGCGGGCTGTACTGATAATAAAAGAGACATTTATCAGGATGATATTTGTTCTTCCTTTAAGCATTAGTTTTCCGTGTGGTATGCTGGCTTCTTCCTTCCATGGATTTTATGTACTTGGAGTCGTTTTTGGGCTAGTATCCATTTTTCTTATTTATCTCACTTTTTGTGCTGAAGAAGCTGTGTTTGATTTTGTAGATCAAAAGATTCGAATAAGAAACAAACTCTTTGGTGTGTATCTTGGCAAGGGCAAAATAATTGATATTCAGCAAGGAGTAGCTTTGTTTATTAAAGAGGAAGAGGGTGAGGAGGGTACTTTTTATTATTTGTATGGGGTGGTACACGATACGGAAATAGAAATTCTTATGCTATATACAGCAGAAGAGGGTAAGGAGATACTTGCCAGGCTGACAAACAAGTATCCCGATGTTGTATCTGTATATTCAGATGTAGCTTTGTAAACAATGCTATCAGGCATTAGATTGCTACTGGTGCGCTATTGTTGTCACTTATATGGCAGATCGAACACGGCAACCAATGGTATCTGGTTTTGGAACGCTTTACGATTAATCTCTGAAATAGTTTGTCTTTTACTTTCTGTCATCCATGATTCTGACAACCTGAACGGCGGGAAACAGATTGTTGGTGATAATTGTGCTTCTGTTGCACCTCTCCGCACCCCGTCATCAACCAATTCAGGTTCACATCGTAGGTGATGTGCAGGCTGTAGAGGAAGAAGCAGCTAGGCAGGCTCTGGCCTTTTTCCAGCTGGGAGATGTTGCTTTGGCCGAGTCCCATGCGTTGCACAAATTCGCGTTGAGGCAGTTTGGCTATTTCAGTACGTACGTATAAAATGCGTTGGCCTATCTTTTGTAAATCCATTGGTGTTAAAGTTATCGTTTGTGAATAGTTGTTTTGTTGCGCAGAGTTAGGGTCAAATTGATTTCTTGAACTGAACTATGCGCAGCCGTGCGTCTTGCCGTGAGTTATGCGCAAGGCCTTTTCTGCCGTGAATTCCGCTCATGACTGGGCCTGAAGTCTCGGTCTGTTGTTGGCATGGGTCAGGCTAGTTTTGCCGTGAAGTATGCTCACGATTTTGGCTGGGCATAGTTCACGGCAGAGGGCTTGCTGCGCATAACTCGACGCAAGAGTGTAAAGTTAGTGCAGGGTGGTGCCTGTCAGGAGTGTTTACCGAAGTCTGAACCCATAGCTGTGCTGATCTATTATCCATTTATTCAGCACTGTAAATGCGATCTTGAAAGCAGCCGTTTCTGCATCATATCGGTTGGGATAGTCTTCGGTACAGGCCAGCTCTTCCGGATCAGTGAGTTGGTAGTTGGCATTGGCGTCTTGCCCGATCTGGAAGGTATAAACAGCTTGCTTGTCTTTCAGCGTGCCTGTTACATTGATCATCAATCCTTTGGACTGAAAGAAATCATAGAGCATGTTGGTGTAGCGTTTGTTTCTGCCGGATAGCGCCAGCTTGATAGATGACTTTTGAGGGTCGGGATGTTGTATGCCCCAACTTAGAAAATCCAGATAGGCCAGGCTGTAGCTGTGAGTTACTTTGCGCCAGAAGGAAGTAGATTCTTTGTGGCTTTCTTCGTATTGATCGTATGCGTTTGTGTCGAAATACATATGGGTGTTGGGTTTTAATTTTGATTTTATTTAACTGTGTTGGTTTGTTGTCACTTACTTCTCTCTACTTGCGGCCTCTTCATTTTTTGCTTGCCCAAAAAACGAAGCAAAAAAGGGCACTTTCTGCCGAACCTCCAGCCCACAAAGCCATGGGCTTTCCTCGCGGCAGAAAGAAGGCCAGCGCACAGCTACAACGGTTCGCGTTTAAAGGAATCTTAGCTCTCTTTGTATATACCAAAAATGATAGAAGATCTTCATTTTAAAATCAATCAGCACATGATACAAAAAGACTATTGGTCACTTCAATCGTGTGTGGTTGTGAAGGTGCGTTGGCAATCCTTTTCCCGCGAGGTTGGCCTTTGGCCTTGCGGGCAGGAGAATCGGGAAAAGGTGCCCTTTTTTGCTTCGTTTTTTGGGCAAGCAAAAAATGAAGAGGCCGCAAGTAGAGAGAAGTAAGTGACAACAAACCAACAAGGGCACACACGCAAATACGTGAGGGCATCGAAAAGCCTTGAACAATAAACTAAGCTAGAAAGGGTGATCATATAGCATTGGTATGAATAGTGATGATTAATTGTTTGAAGGCATCGTAACTACGGATAATGTGATAGTGGCCGCCTTGTTCTTCAATTCTGGACTGGAATAGTTTCTGCTCCTCACTCTGGATGCCATCTGGTGATTTTAACTCTATAAAATGCCCCGTAGACGCAAAGAAGTATTCCAAATCTGCAACACCCCTCACAACTCCCATGGATCGATTTAAGGCGCCTTTAATCGCGTTTTGGGAGGTGTTGTTATTCATGTGTAGCAAGCCTCTGTAGTAGGGAAATGTATTCCAGTGCCATTGGAAGCACAAGCCTTGTAAGCGAGATTCTGTAGGTTGCATCTATACTTGTGTTTTTAGTTACTAAAATGGTACTTTCCTACGTTTGGGGTAAGATGGGGTAGAATCGGGGAAAGATCCGGGGTAAACTTAACTACCTGATACTAAGGCGGGGTAAGAGGGGTTAGATTCGCCCTATATTATATATATAAATATTATATTCTATTTATAGTATATATAGCTCTCTGTTTCCTCTTTTTCCTGTATCTTCTGGAAGTGTTTCAGGCCAAAAAACCGACCCATCTCACCCCGTCTTAGTATCAGGTAGTTACATCTATCCCCAATTCTTCCCCTATCTTTCCACGCTTACCCCACCTCTTGGGTAAAGCGTCTTTCCCTGACCCAATACCCATAGCGTTTGGTTTTGTCACGTCCCTGGGTGGCTTTTTTCCATTTGAGAGCAGATATCGCCCTGCCTAAATTTACCGTGTTCATTGTTTTGATGTTGCTGCTCCCAAGTAGGGTGTTCAGCATATCACTGGTTGTACAAAACGTACCCGTCTCTTCGTCGGCTTCTTCGTAAAACTTCAGCAGTAATTCCTGCTCGGGTGTGCGTCTGAGATAGTTGTCAGCTACCTCATTGATTATCTGAAAGTCATCCGAATCAAACTTCGTATCCGGATTGGTCAGGTAGATAAAGTAAGCTTCCTTCCAGAGTTCGTATTTGTCTATGGCATTGTAGCGGGGTTTATCTATCTCACCCGTTTCAATGATAGGAAAGCGGCGGTTTCCCGTTGGGTCTTTCAGAAACGTGTTTTCATTGCTGGTTCCTACAAAGTTGCAGAAGCGGGGAATGCTCTCAGGCACCCTATCATAGGCAAAGCGTACACTGACATTGTTCTGAGTGATATAGGCTTTGAGAGCGTTTTCGCCGATTTGTTCAATGGATTTAAACTCGTCATCCACCACAATCCAGCGGGTAATCATCATCAACTTGCCGTTTTGAGTATCATTGCGTTTGAAGCTGTCCTCACAGATGAGTTCCTCACGGAAAGGAAAGGATTCGGGTAGTATCTTTAGAAAGAAGACACTTTTCCCTTTGCCCTGCTCCCCGCATAGGGTGAGCATTACCTGGCTGGGCGTTCCATAAAGCGACGCAATGCAACTCATCATCCATTTGGTGAGCATATACTGTGCATAGTCATGTCCCTGGGGACTGTTGAGGCATTCGGCCAGTTGGCGGATATAGCCAGTCTTTGGGTTACTCATTCCCTCAAAAAACTCACGAAGCGGGTTAAACTCGGGTACCATAGACGACTTCATCATATCGGCTACCATGTCTTTGTGAACACTGGCATTGAGTTTCTGGGAGGCGTCCATGTAAATATCCACCAGATCGCGTTCGGTGAGCTGTACACTGCCTCTATAGCATTTCTTGTTAATCACATTGCGCCGTATATCCGACTGGTACTCTTTCCAGTACTTTTGCAAGCGTACCACTACAGGTAAGGCTTCCTCTGCTGTTTCCGGAGCAGAAGAATAAACTTGTTCCACAATAGGCCGGGTTATCTCCGGATCAATGCCATGGACTTGATGCAACACAGCGACGGTTCCCTCCACGGTATTGCTGCCATTCTTTCCCAGCTTGGCGCTGTTTACAATCGCCTTAGTTTGGTCTGAAATGATCGTAATACCCTGTTGCTTGCAATACCACAGAAAGGTGCCTATGGTGATTTTGCGGGCACTGGTGGCATTGTGTTTCAAACAGGCAGAGTACTGCTGATCGGCCTTTTTTGCATCATAGAGCGACGAGTATTGGCTCACGGTCAGAAAGCGGTCACGGCCAGCCTCGCCGTAATAGTCAGCCAGGGCGAAGGCAATGTTACACCACTGATGATAGCCGCCTGTCACATCTATCTGCTGTTTTTGTATCTGGTCAAATACGTGATCTATGTCATGGGTACCATAGAAGATAGTGCGGGTATCGGGCTTTTTCTTTTCCTTCTCACTATATTGCTTGAACACCTTCGAGTCCTCAAACAGCCTCAGATCCGGATCATAGCTGACAAATCGTAGTCGCGATACATTGCGCCCTTTCAGGTCTACTATCTGCCCATAGAGATGAAAGTAATACTGGCACAGACTATCAAAGGCCAGTTCGTGTTTTTTACCTTCTATACGCACCAATACGCATAGTCCCTTGCCCCGACAACTGGTAAAGACAGCGTAGGTATACGGGTCTTGTTCCAGAATGTCTTTTACCTTATCCAGCTCATTCACATAATCCAGATCGATAGCCAGAAAGTTAGAATGTTGTTTGAGATGACTGTCCGACTTTCCCTCTTCAAACACACCGGAAATCGTCACGGCAGGTAATTTCTCTTTGAGCTTTTTCTGGGTGTCTTCATTTTTACAGGTTCGCACTTTCAGGATAGCATCTTGCCAGGTACCCATCCGGACGTTTTCCAGAAAGGTATGCAGGGAGTATTCTTGTCCTGTTTTAGCGTATGCGTGAGGAAATAAGGTTATTTTATGATCTTTCATGTGTTTTCGTTGGTTGATTGAGTGATTTTGCCGTGTTTTCTGTAGGGGCAGGGCTTGCCCCTGCCCGGTTTCCGTACGCGAATGATTGTAACAATCCGATCCGATGTAGGGGCGCACCCATGTGTGCGCCCGGTTTCCCACATACCTGATTGGGGTATCCCGACAATGTAGGGGCATCCCCTTGCGGGTGCCCGTCTTTCCCCATACGAATGTCTAGATACATCCGAAATGGTTGCCCGATAAACCCAATTGGACGGTGGGGAAACCGGGCAGGGGCAAGCACTGCCCCTACATTGTCGCATTGTCACAAACATAGCCTGCGACAATCTGGGCGAACACGCGGGTTCGCCCCTACATTTCCTGATCATGATTTACAAATTCAGGCATCATTTGTCTGGACCGGATTACAATTCAGACACAGAAAACCTCTGCTTCCGGATTGCCGCTCAGGAAGGGATCATAAGTGACATAGCGGAATCGGGTTACCATCTGGTCCATCGGATCAGCAATGATTCCATAAACCCCCTCATAGTAGTCACTCAGAGCTTGCCAGGCTTTTCCATGGTCACAGGCCGCAATACGTACCAACACAGTTAGTCCTTGGCCGGTATGATTTTCAAACACAGCATACGTGTAGCGATCCTGAGAGAGAATGAGTTTGCCTCGTTGCAGATTCTTGAAACCTTCTACATCCAGACCGATAAAACCCGAATGCTGGGTAAGCGAAAGACCTTGTTTATGGATTTTAAACAAACCCGATAAGGTTACAACTGGTAGTGATTGTGGCTGGTTTTTGCCAGACTCCTGCCGTGCTAGTTCGACCTGCTCAAGAAAAACGCCATCCTGTATATGGGATAGATAAAGATCTAAGGGATATGATTGAGTGGTTAATGCATCAATAGACGAAAAGAAACTGATGGTTGACATATAGGTAGTAAGAGAATAAAAGGGTAGAGATTAATTAGAATGAATAGGTGTGATTGTTTCGCAAGGCATACTCCTGCAAGCGTTTGTCTACCCAGCCAGGCTGATAGCCTCTCAGTTTCGCAAACTCCTCCAGGAGAGGTCTGGGGTTAGCGCGTTCCATAATGCGGTGAATGATCCAGTTGACTTTGTAGGGTGTACCTGTGTGGCTGTTGCCCATCTGAGCCCGCTGGATCAGTTCGGGAACACTCATCTGTGACCAGTTCATCTGTTTGAGATAGCTCCAGTCTATGGTGAGTTCTTCTGTATGGACATGCACAGATTCTCGTTGTTCCTGAGAGAGGCGTTCAAACACAAAGCCACAATGCTCACAGGTAACACAGCCCAAGGCAATGATCGAGTGACACTCCGGACATTTCTTGGTAGGGGCAATGTTGAGTGTTTTCTGAGCCTTGCCCGTCCAGAACAGATAGCTCCAGTCACGCGGCTCATGCCATAGACCATGTTCATCGAGATTGTTACCCATGTCGATGATAATGAACTCCCGCTTAGTTGCTCTGGTACGCGACCCGCGGCCACACATTTGCAGAAATAAGGGCAGAGACTGAGTAGCCCGATTCAGGATAATACACTCCACAGTAGGTTCATCGAAGCCCGTAGTGAGAATGCCACAATTAACCAGAATCGCCCCATCAGTGCAGGAGAACCATTTCAGAATGGCTTGCCTTTCCTGGTCTGGTGTATCAGAAGTCACATAGCGCACCTGTGAGCTGACTTCACTAAAAGCCCGGGCGGTATAGACTGTATGCGGGATATTGACACAAAAGATCAGCGTCTTTTTACCCTGAGCATGTTTTTGCCAGTTGGTCACACAACCATGATAGAGTTTGGGTTTATGGAAGTCTTCATACAACTCATTATTCTTATACTCTCCATCAGAGCCTGTAGAGGCTGTGATTTCCATAGGTACAGCAAAGTATCGCGGTTTGGATAAGTAGCCTGCTTCAATCAAGAGATGTATTTCTGTACCAACTACAATGTCCTCAAAGTAATGGTTGAGTGGTTCAAACTTACTGGCAGCTATTGGCGTAGCGGTAGCCCCAATCATAGGTAAGTCTTTGTGTAAGTCTATCACTTTGCGGAAGTTGCCTTTGTGTGCTTCGTCTATAATAATCAGCTTCAGATCCGGCAATGACCAACCTTTCTTGACTCTGCGGTAGTACGTCTCTACCATTGCTACCACTACTTTGTTGCGGGGCATATGTGTAGACTCAGCACTCAGCAGACCAGCCTGCAATCCCGCTTTCTGAAGCGTTGAGGCTGCCTGATGCAGCAGTTCAATACGATCCGTCAGAATCAGTACCCGACCCCGGCTAATGCCTTCTAAGGCACGTCTGGTGATCTCGGCAAAGGTGACAGTCTTGCCAGCTCCTGTAGGGAGACATAGAATTACCCTCTTTTTGCCTGACAGATGTTTTTCTGCCAGTTTCACAATACTCTCTTCCTGATAGTCTCTCAAGGCCAATGTAGGCGTTACAGGCACTGTATTTCCATTTGGTAAGGGCAAAGCTTCGCCACTCACGCCATTGGCGTGATCTAAAAACACATTCTGTTGCATAGCTTAGTGTTTTTGTGTGGCTGATGGATCCGTGTCTTCCGACAAATGACGTTCGATCTCTGTCTCTAACTCCTGTAACGTTTTCTGTTTGCCATCTTCAATCCAGGCTTCTAAGTCAGTACGGCTGAAATAGAGCTTCTTGCCCCGCTTCATATGCGGGATGCGGCCTTCAGAAACCAGATTGTAAATAGTAGACTTTGCCAGCCCTGTGATCTGCATGACTAGTTCAACACCGCCAAATTGTTTATCAGGCAGGGCAGGAGTGATAGTAATGGATTGTAATTCAAGTAAAAGAGCTTCCACGCGAATCAGTCGCAGCTGAAGGTCTTCGAAAGGATTGAACATGTAGGGAATAAAGGTTTGGGTAAAAACTGATTACACCAGAACCTCATTATGAGAACACCCTGAAACGATACAGCCAGGCCTCCGCTTCCACAAAAAGGATCACTAAAGTAGTGCAATAAAATATCCTTTGGTTTTTCGATAAAAACCGTAAAAAAGTAGTTATGGATATTTACTTTTATTTACTTTTTGTTACCTTTGTTTATGATTTGTTGCCTTCTGTAGCAAACACAAAGCCTCCGCTGTCATATATAAGATCTAACAGATTCAGTTTCTACTTCTACAGAATCAAACAAAGCAGTTTACCTTTTTGCATCATTTCTGATAAAAATAAAAAACAGCCTTTCTGCAAAACAGAATAGTTGTTCATTAGTCCAGATGTAGTTGGTCGCCAAACTTTCCTACATACTGGCATTAAGGGGGGATCTCATATAATGTGAGGTTCCTTTTCTTTTTTTAATCTTATTTTAAGTAGACCTTCTCCTTCTTTTTCTAGAAAATCTACAAGATCACAAAACTAAGCAATAATTATAAACACACAAATCCTTTTATCACGAATACTAATTAATTCTATGATTTTTTTATAATTAATTTTTCTGAAGATTATTTGCTTTTTATTAATTTTTGACTGGTTTACACTCTTTCATAATAATTACTATATTTTAGTGAGTTATACTATAAATATTGTATATAGATTTGGATGATAAAGAGTTATTATACTACAATCTATTTAGTTCATCAATTTTATTAAATCGAGGATATTGATCCTTACTATCCATAGGTATTTACAGTATCAAAGCATATATGGTAATCAAATAAAAAAAGCCGAACTTATGCAGTCCGGCTTTCTCTTCAATTCTTTCACTTTTTTCCTCCACCTAATCCGGCTCCTAATCGGAATATCCAGGGAGAATTATAAAGCTGTTTGTTAAAATCGTTGTTGTTGTAATTAAAGTTATAGAGTACTGTAATCTGAAAAAACGATTTCCCTTCAGTGTTCATGTTTAACGACAAGCCAGCCAGAGGATTCACCAACCAGTCACGCCTTTTTTCTTCTCTGTCATCAAAATAAGGGTAATTCAACGCCTCGGTTTCGGCTTGTAGGAACAATGGCTTATAAAGCCTTCTGGCTACAAATACTCTGCCTCCATATACATGCATCGGACCGGGTTTGCTACTCACTACTGGCGAAACCAAACCTTCTTTATTGTAAATATACGTAGGTCCCAAGCCTGCCACCAGGTTGTCTGTGAATTTATATCCCAGTAGGGGAGAGGCATTGATCAGTAGCGGTTTAATCTGAAAGCTGACATTGCCAGCAAATACCCACGGACTGTTTTTTGACTTTTTCTTTTGGCTTTTTTCTTTGCGCGGAGTGTAAAGCGAATCGGAAGCAGATTGAGCAAAACCTGCCTGACCCAAAACAGAAATAACTAGAAGAAGCCAGAATAAATGTACTTTCATGGACTGTGTTTTTATAAACAATAGGTGATTATAACAATGATTTTAGCGTAGCACTTCCAACCACCCAAGCCTGGGTTTAAAACCACGTTTTTCCAAACGGTAGTAGTATATGCCTGCAGGTAATCCTTCTGCAGACCAATCCTGCTGGTAGTTACTGGTTTGGTAGACAGTCTCGCCCCATCGGTTACAGATTTGCAGATGCCATGCTTGTTTATTCAGGGTTGGAAAAGCAAATACATCATTTTTACCATCCTGATTTGGAGTAATGACATTGGGTATTTCAAAAAGCTGTTCACATTCTTTCACACGAACCCGAATGGTATCTTTGTAGCTAACACATTCATCCCACACCTGTAGCAGGTAACGGCCTGGCTTGGTCACAATAAACTTCTCTTCTTCGGAAATGCTTTTTCCTGTTGTATCCTGCCATTGGATTTTTGTCCAGTGAGCCCCGGAGTTCATTTGTTCACTATCCAGAATCAGCGAATCTCCCTGGCATATAATTGTATCTTTGGGCAGAAGGGTTGCTTTTGAAATACTGGAAATATTGTCTATCAGTATTCGTCCCCAGTAGTAGGGTGTCTGTGCAAAATAGGCTTCAAAGAGTATAAAGGGCTGGTTCTGCTGACAGGTAAAATTAACCTGATACCATTGCCAGTCGGTATGAGTAACTGTTGGTGAAGTCCAGAGTAGTTGTTCGCGTTTACAGAAAGTACTTGCACTCCATATGCGTAGTTTTGCCGGAGCATGTTTATAATTTGTATTGCCATCTGCATCATTGAAGGCCAATTGCAAACGAAAACAGTACGTTTGTCCAGCTTTCAGGGAAACGGTTTGCTGCACAGCTTCGTAGCTTCCATCCGTACGGCATACCATGCTTAAATAGGTTTTGCCTTCTGCTGGTGGAGTCAGTACTCCATACTGTCCGGGCTGGGTATCGGGCGTACTTCTGTCACCACAAATCTTCCAGCCCTGAGGGGGAGAATCCGCTCGGGGAAAGTCTTCGAATCCAGGATTGGTGAAGTTAATCTGAACAGATTGTGCATAGGTTGTTGATACACTCAAACTGAATACCATTGAGTATAATAAAACAGATACACTCCTCTGCCATTTTATCAATTGACAGAGGAGTGTAAATAACCAGGATCTGGTACAAATTTTAAGTAAAGATCGGAAGCGTAAATACATTTTTTGGCTATTATAATCCCAGTCCGGCAGGCAGTACCCTTGTTTGTAAAAGCATCGTTCGCAGTTTATCTTTTTCCAGTGCAGGTAACAGGTCTGTTTTTAACCGCAATACATCCAGCTCTTTGAGATTTTTTAACTCTTCCGGCAAAGAGGTAATGCCATTATCCCAGATATCAAGACTTTTCAGTTTACTGAGTTTGCCAATAGAGGCAGGCAAAGTAGAAAGCTGATTATTCCATAGATCCAGTTTTTCCAGGTTTGCCAGATCCCCAATACCAGCAGGCAATGACTGAAGCGAATTCCCTGACAGATTCATCTCTTTTAATGACTTGATCTTACCTAAGGAAGAAGGTAAATCAATCAGTTTATTATTCTGCAACTGTAGGCTTTCCAATCCTGTTATTGAACCCAGTGAAGAAGGTAGAGAGGATAGCTTATTGGCAGATAGATTCAGGTCTTTTAAGGAGGAGAGTTGACTCATACTCTCTGGCAACTGTTCTAATTGATTGCTCCAAAGATTTAGTTTTTCCAGTGATCCCAGTTTGGAAAGCTGTTCGGGAAGCTGAGTGAGTGTATTGGCAGACAGATTTAAGCTTTTCAGCGAAGAAAGCTCTCCCAGCTGTGGAGAGATGGAGGTAAGCTTGTTAGAAGACAGATCCAGCACTTTTAATTCCTTCAGATTACCCAATTGATCAGGTAAGGTCTGAAGAAGGTTTTCGGAAAGATTAAGTTGTTCCAGGTCAGACAGCTTACCTAGCGAAGCAGGAAGAGTCTTGAGTTCGTTGGCTGCCAGATCAAGCGTTTTCAGATTGGAAAGATTACCAATCTCTTCGGGAAGCGATTGCAGATGGGAACCCGTAACAGAAAGAAATTCCAGTTTAGACAGTTTCCCAATGCTGGCTGGCAACTGTGCCATAATATTGCCAGACAAATCCAACTGCTGCAGATTAGGAAAAGAAGTGATTTGTTCGGGTAACTGAGCAATACTATGCAACTGCAACCGATACACAAAGGCTGGATCTTTCAAGGCTTCAGACAGATTTTGCACCCAGGGTAATTGTACCAGTTCAGCAGTGGGTAACAAACGGTTTAAATCCGGATTTCCCCGGATTTGCAGAATTTTCAGGTTAGGGAGTGAATCAATCTTTTCAGGCAGAGAAGTCAGCTTGTTGTGGGTTAGGGAAAGAAACTGAAGTTGTTTGAGTTCTGAAATAGATTTTGGCAGCGAAGTAAGTTGGTTGGAATCGGCTTTAAGTACCTGTAGTTGTTTGAGATTACCAATTTCTTTGGGTAGCGACTTCAAATGAGATCCCGTTAGATCGAGCACTTTCAGATTGGGAAAAGAGCCTATGGAAGCAGGCAAAGAGTCTAGTCCTGTTAGAGACAGTTTATAGACCTTCGCCGGATTTTTTAAGGCTGCCTGTAATGATTTATAAACAGGGGCTTTCAGAAAAGCAATAGAATCCGACTTTGCGGTCTGGTTCTTTTGTTCCGCTTTTATAGTTCTTTTTTTTGTTGGATTCTGTGCAGAAGATAGTTGGATATACCCAGTGAAGAGTAACATACAAAGAAAGAATGACATCTTTCCTGCAATAGACACACAGCCTATATTGCTGTTACTAAGCTGATAGAAAATATATTTCATATATAGATAGGTAGTAGACAAATTGTTGTTTTTTCTGTAAGACCATAAGAAGATAATTCTACAGACAAAAGGTGCCATTTATAACCAAAAGCAGGTAGGTGTAAACATAGGAAATGTATGTAATGGCAAATTTATCTTTATTTTACAGATATTGCAATAATTGAATTTGTTATAGTATTTTTTTGATGGTAGTATGTGCATAAATATATGGAAAGTATAAATATTTAAATTTTTGGAAAAATATTTTTTCGCATGTTCACCTTCAGTTCATTTCATTATTAATGCTTTACAATACTTTCCAGAACGTAACCTCTCCAGCTACTACTATAATTTCATGATTCTATAGCTCCAACATTATAGCTCCTTCTATAAATAAAGTATAAATACTACATCTTTCTGAGTAACAATCACTTATACTATGATTTTCCTAAAAAATAGACTTTTGCAGGTTACTGTGTTTTGTCTGGTTTTGGGTTCTGCTCTGCCACTTTTGGCGCAGGACGCTCCCAAAGTAATTCCCCCTTCTCCCAATGCCGCAGCACTAGGGAAATATGGAGATATTCCGGTGAGTACCTATACAGGAATACCAGATATAACCATTCCTATTTATCAGATAAAATCCGGAGATATATCTGTTCCAATCACACTGAGTTACCATGCCAGTGGTATAAAGGTAGCAGAAGAAGCCAGCAGAGTAGGAATTGGTTGGGTCCTCAATTCTGGTGGTCTAATAAGCAAAACAATTATGGGGATGGATGATTATGATGATAGTCCCTATGCCTATTTTAATACTCCGGAGCTTCCTGCTGAAACTTCTCCTTCTAATTATCTTATTTCACAGCCCACCATTCAAACCTCATGTGCATCCGATGGGAGAAGCGTTCAGTTTCCAGGTGATCAGTGGTTTAACTCTCCTTCTGATCCCTATGATTTTGAACCTGATCAATATTCTTTCAATTTCATGGGTTATTCTGGAAAGTTTATTTTAGATCGTTCCAAAAAAGTTATTCTTTCCAACCTGCAAAAGATCAAAATTATACCTCCTGCAACCAGTACAGATAACTGGCAGGTTAAAACATCTGATGGATTTTTGTATACATTCAGTGAATTTGAGTTCTATCGGGATACACAAAATAATAAGCAACACAAAACAGCCTGGTATCTGACTTCTATTCGTTCTGCCAAAGGGGAGGTCATAACATTTAATTATACAAAGCTGCCTACAGATTATATTCGCCCTATAGGAGCATACCATGAACGCAGGTATGAAGCAAACCTTTCAATGCCAGTCCCTTTATCCGGTATCTCAACAGGTAATGTGCCCGATATGGAAGGTAGTGTAGAAGCTGGAAAAGAATACTCCAACATATATTTGAGCAGCATTGATTTCAAAGGAGGAAAACTTAATTTTTTGTATGATAGCCGACAGGATCTGGCAGGAGATAAGCGGTTAACCTCTATTGAAGTATTGGTTAAACAATCTTCTGGAAATCTTGTTCCTTTAAAACAGGTCGTTTTAGGACATGATTATTTTGAGGGTAGTAATGATGTTGATTATTATCCTTCAGAAGGCATGTCTTCCTATGTAACCAAACGCCTCAAACTGGTTTCTGTTACAGAAAAAGCATATCAGGGCAGTCAGTTAAAAAGCCTCACTCCCTATGTTTTCGATTATTATGAAGTAACTGCTTCTCCTGCCAAAACCTCATTCGCTCGTGATCATTGGGGTTATTACAATGGGAAAACAGGCAATACAAAACTGGCACCTGAATATAAAAACCTGACAGGGATTATAACAACGACAACATTGGACGAAAGAGTTCGGGCCACAGTTGGAGTGATGAAAGACAATCGTGATAGTGATAGCACTTATATAAAGGCATTTAGTTTGAAATCTGTTCAGTATCCTACAGGAGGTAAAACAGTGTTTGAGTATGAACCTCATGATTTTGATTTAACTCTTTCCAGAAAGCGAGATCAGTCTTATTTCAAAAATACACCCCTGAACAACAAGATTGCTGAAATATATTGTAGTTATCCAGGTACAAAAAAAGGAGAAGAATTTAGACAACCACTTGATTTATCAGATGAATATGTAGACGAGAAAGGGAACTATCAACTTGTAGAAGTCATTACTACTTTCCGTTTTGGAGGGGCTTGTAGCTCGTTTAATACAGTACATGCCTATGTTTCGATAGAAGGTGTATCTGGCACTGGAACATGGTACTTAAATTCCGCAACCTGTACCAATCCCGCTAGCAGTTACGCTGTCTTTGAGCATCGGTATACTCTTCGTATCCCTCCTGGCATTTATACATGGAAGGCATTTGTTGCCTCTCCGGATAACGATTCCAAAGCTGACTCATTACAAGATATACGATCTACATTCAGATATGTTATCAATACAGAAGATCCTTATAGCGGAGGAGGAATACGCATAAAACGGGTTACCAGTTATGATGGAGTCAAACGAGAGGGAAAAGTTAAAAGATATATTTATAATTATTCAGCAGATAAAAATGAAGATGGCAAGTTTGAAAACTATTCATATGGTATACTGATGGCAGTACCTCAATATACGTATTTTGAGCATCGGGAGGGAAGAATGCAGAACCCGGCAACTCAGCAGGAAAGCCCTTATGATCAGGTTTTGCTGATACGTTCCTCTGATAGTAATATTACTTTAAATGGATCTGCCAGTGGAAGCGTAGTGGGATACTCTCAGGTTAGCGAACTGGAAGGAGAAAATGGCGAGAATGGGAAAACTATTTACCAGTATGAAAACCAGCCTGACCGTATCTTAAACTATGATGTGAGAATGAACCTGACACCTGGAACAAATGGTTCAAATACTACATTGGTAAATGTTCCTTCTCGACCACCTTCTATTTCTACCCAGCCTTATCTGAAAAATGGATTGCTGCTCAATAAAACGGAGTATGTAAACCGAAACGGAATATTCACCAAACAACATGAAGTTATAAACACCTATGTAGAAAAGGTGGTGAATGCTGAATCTACTATGAGTAGTTTTTATCATGGTATTGAAAATCGCTGGCCTATCTCAAGCGGTCCGATCGGTCAAGGTCCCTGCATCAGTCTTTTATATCTGTATCCTGCACTGGAGACCAAATGGATTTATCGCACTTCCAGTACTGAAAAGATCTATGACCAGTTTGATACAACTAAATTTTCCAGCATTACCACTAATTACGGCTATGAATCTGTTCCTAAGCATTATCAGCTACTTTCTACTACTCAATACAAACAAAACCAGATTGGAAGAGTAGAATCGCTTATAACCCGCTATAAATATCCGGCAGATTATTCAGATACTGAATGTAATACGGTAGTACAGGCAATGAAGTCGGATCAATACTATATGCATAGTTCAGTAATTGAACAAACACAGTGGAAGGAGAAGGATGGTGTTCAGAAAATACTGGGAAGAAATTTTACAAAAAACAATTTTGTAGCTACTTCCAATGCTGCTGTTAATATTATTTTACCTCAGGAAGTTGTTGCATTGGAAACAGACAGGCCCCTGGACGAAAGTCTGAATCCGGTATCTACAGTTCAGGTAGCACCTTATGTACCTAGTCAGACTTATGACCCACTTAAATACAAAGAAAAGCTGGAATTTATCTATACTCCTGAAGGAAATATTCGTTCCCTCCGCCAGAAAGAAGATAATGTATGGATTACGTATCTGTGGGGCTATAATAATCAATATCCCATTGCAGAAATCAAAAATGCTACCTACAATGAAGTATTGTCTGCTTTAGGACAAACAACCATAGAGCAGCTTGCATCTAGTTTAAGTTTTGATGCTTCACAACTCACTAACTTGAAACAAGCATTGCCCAATGCTCAGATTAGCCTCTATACCTACAAGCCACTGATTGGGATATATAAGGCTACAAGTCCTGATGGAACTACTCTTACTTATGAATATGATGAGTTTCAACGGCTAAAATACATTAAAGATGCCTATGGTAATGTGGTAAAACAATACCAGTATCACTACAAAGGCCAACCTAATTAATTGTTCATGTGATTTTACGGTTTTTAAACTTACCTATTGCCTTTTTACAAAGGTGTAGATTCACCTCTTAACAAATCACCAAAGACTGTATCTATTCTATGCATACAATACGAAGATTGGTAACCTCTCCACTAACAATAGTCAGCCTATTTATTAGTTTTTTCGCTATCAGGCCAGCATCAGGAGAAACACAGCCAGAAAATGAATTTCCTATCCATTTCTCAGTAGCAACTCCTATAGATTCGCTTACCTCAAAAAAGATAGACGTGAATCTACAAACACAGGGTGGATTACACATAGTGGGTACTTCCCAAACCAAAGCTGCCATGCGTCTGGTTTCTCAGTCAGCAAGTTTGTCACCTGAACAGGCTAACGCCTTAGCCCAAAATCAAACAACTTCTATGTTTGTGGTCAATACAACTTCAGACAGAAAGCTGGATACACTAGTGTATCGATTGGAAAGTATGGATGGGTTGCATGTGTTTTCCAAAGAAAGCGATGCCATTCATCAGAAGTTGCAAATGGCTTTACCTGATAGTTACCAACTCAGGTCTCAAATTGAAAAGGGAGATGTGTCTCTTTCAAGTCTGCATGCAGCGATTGAACTGCAAATCGAGCAGGGCAACCTGACTGCATCCCAACTACAGGGATATCTGTATGCCACCTTACAGGAAGGTAACTGCACCGTTTCCAATGCTACGTTGGACGGAAGTCTTCTTACTAAGAAAGGCGATATTCTGCTTTCAGATGTGAGTGGGATGCTTCAGGCTAGTAGTCAGAATGGAAGGGTAACCTATCAGTATTCGGCTGCTTTTTTCAATCAGAAAGGCTCAGGCTTTCGTAAGCAAATTCTCTTTGGCGATCTACAAATCAGTTCTCTGCCTGTGAATTCTTCTTTTGCGCTGGAAAAAGGCAATGTGCAGATTGATAAGGCACAAAAGAGTGTGGATCTGGCGGTTAAGCAGGGTGATATAACTATTGGTTCTGCCTTAGGTAATTCTGTGAGTGCGGTTACCGAGAAAGGAAATATTTCCTATACTCTTTCTTCTGCTGTCAGTGAGCAAAAGCTGATTCTGGTGAGCGAAGAGGGAGATATTACCCTAACCTTACCGACTGGTTTTAATGGGTCACTGCAAATCCATCTGGTTCAAACTTCTTCTGACAATACCTCTTCTGGGAATACATCTCTGATCAGTGAGTGGGAAGTAGATACAGCACAGGAAGAAATCCAACAAGGAGCCAATGGTCAGCTACTACAGAAAGAAAGGCATTGGAATAAGCTAGGCACCGATAAGATTATCATTTATCTGAAAGCGACCAACGGAAAGATCTATCTGAAAAAAGCCTAATAGATTATTGACCAGAAATCGTGCTGGTCTACAACTCGTAACGTCGTTACTACCACATACTTGTACTACCAACCATACTTGTACTGACAACCTATACACTATGTATACACCACTTCTTTCTCCTGTCTTCTCACTTACAAGAGGGCAAACGGAACTACAAGCCGGACATGCAATCAAGAAAGGACACTCTATCTATTTCTATATCTTTCTTATAGGAAGTCTGTTGCTATCACAGAGCAGCCAGGCCGCCTCTTACACCTGGAATGGAAGTATGAGTACAGATTGGAATACAGCTGCCAACTGGACGCCTGCGGCTGTGCCTGCTTCAACAGATGATGTGACAATTAACACCGTGAGTGTGAACCGCTATCCGGTTTTAGTAGCCAATACAACCCTGAACAGTTTTACCCTTAATTCGGGTAGTATTGACCTGGCTGGGTTTGTGCTCACTTGTAATGGGACAACTACCCTCAAAGGAGGAACGTTTGGCTCTTCGCTCACCAAAGGCGAGATTAAAGCGCTGGGTGGTACTACTTCCTTTGGCTCGGCTACTACTTCGGTTACCATCTATACAATTGTAACGGTTATAGGTCCGGTGGTTTCCAACATACAGAATACCACTTTTAATGAGATGGTCAGCTTTACCAAAAACGGAGGCTATCTGGAAACAGCCAATGGAAATAATGTCTTTAAAGAGAATGTCACTATCACCATGACCGATGGGTTGCGGTGGGGGCTAGCTCAAAACTTTCCGGATACATTTCACAAAGAACTGACCATTACAGTCAATAAACCCAACTGGAATTATGGGGTGTATATTGGAAAAGGTATTTACAAAGGCAATATTACAACCAACATTATTACTGCCGGAGTTTACCTTTCCGGTACCCAGGAGAGTACAGGGAAACTGATTATAGGACAGTTAGGCGTGCAGCCCTATCTGACGCTGACTAATTTTATCAGTCAGGCAACAGATCCTCTCACCATTGAACTGTCCGGCCCCTCATCAGGAGGAGTGGGTGGGTGGTTTACAGTGGAAAATAGTGTATTTTATGGAGATGTGCGATTGGCTGGCTATCAGCTTTCTTATAAGGGATGCACCTTTTTTAGAAGAGCAATCCTACAGAAAAGTACTTGGGTCAATGGAGTGCCTAATCCTGCCCGTGCCAGTGACTGGACTACTTCCTGGACGCCAACAGCTAACACTCCAACTCCTATTCCCAATCCGGTGAATACCGGTTCAGATGGCGTTGTGCTCAATACCTTTCACGGACCTGTTTATATTCTGGGAGGAGCCTGGACAATCAGTGGGTGGGGAAATGCGGCTTTTCGCTCCGTGTTTAATGAAGAAGTGACGGTAAATAATAGTACTAATGGCTATAATTTTTATATCTCAGCCAATACAACAGCCGATGTATTCAACAAGAAACTGATTCTAACCGGATCAGGGTACAATATGCGCTTTGGCATCAATGGAGCCATAACCAATATACATGAAGGAGTCATCCTGGATGCTACTGGTTTATATGGTGGTTTGCAGTTGGAAAAGATTGTCTTCAAAGGAACTACTGAACGGCAACTAACCCTGACAGGAACCACTCCGGTTTATTTTGGTAGTGGCTTTAGTAGTGAAAGTCCACTAACAGTGACCGCTCCTCATCTGTATTTCAATGGAGGCAAGTTTTTAAAGCCTTCTACCTTCACTAAAACAGTGGCAGGGGATAATGTCAGCACAGGGGGAAATATATTCAAGGATAAAGTACTGATTAAAAATCAGGCTACTTCGGGTAACATTCAACTAGCTACACAATACAATGATGTGATTGAAAAAGGGCAATAAGCCAACAGAGAGTAAAACTATTGTATTTGTCGTTGACTCATTCTTAACGCCTTTCTTGTAAAATCCACATTATGTATATACAACTAGTACGCAACGTTTTGTTCTTTGCCCATCTGGGTAAGGATCGTTATAAACGAGTAAGTGTATGCTTACACTTATTGCTTTTTTGGGGCTTTTTATGGATGACAACCAACACCTTACATGCCCAAACTATTCCCAAACAACTCAATCTGAATAGTTATGAATCCCCTGCACGGGCTACTGAAAAGATAACCATGCAGTCGGGAGTGAACATTGGCCCTGCCAAAAACTTCGATGGGCAGATTGTGGACCAGACTACCCTTCCGCCTTCTGTGACAGATGCCACTCCCTGGTTGACTGTTTCTGCCAATCAGCAGATTTACACCAATGAATGTGCTAACCTGTCGGCTTCTGCTCGCCCACTCACTGGTAAGGCCCTGCAACTGGATGGTTTCAATGACTGGCTGCATCTCCGTACGGCCTTTACGTCTGTAGACAACTTTACCTGGGAAGCCTGGGTAAAACCTATAGGGACTCATCAGATTGATGCTCAGTCTACTACCGGGACTGCCGGAACGGCTGGTCAACGCTATGTAGCCTATCCTGTAGCTGGAGATGGTTGGGGAACAGGCCATGCGGGTATGGGTATTTCGGTAGGAACCAATGGAGTAAGTGTGTATGAACAGGCCAGCAATTATATGCCCGCTTTGCTTGTCTGGCAGGGAACCCTTTCTGGCTGGACACACATTGCGGTTGTGTATCAGAATCGAACTCCTTCATTGTATATTAATGGAGCTTGGGTTAAAACAGGTGTGCAAAGTCCGAGAACGGCTGTGCATATCTCGCATGTGATTGGGGGTGCTAATGCTACCTATGGTGTTTTTCAGGGGCTGGTAGATGAAGTGCGGATCTGGAGTAACGCCCGTAGTGCAACCGATATCCAAACAAACTTTGACAAGACGATCCCCAAGCCTTCTGAAGAACCGTATTTGCTTGCCTATTATCCGTTTGATAATGATGATATTCTGGTGCCGAGCATAAAAAATCTGGGGTCAACAGGTAGTGCCAACGATCCTATCCCCTATAATAACATTGCACAGGTAACCTCTGATCTGGCTGTACTCAGTACCGCCCCTCCACTCACCTGGACACCAGACAGTGGCAGCCCGGCTCTTCCCGCCCCGGATGCCGATGGTACGTACAAACTTTGTAATCTGAGTGTGGGTACGTATACCTATCAGGTAAGTGTAACCAAACCGGATGGGACAGTAGAGCAACAGCCAATCACTATAACCGTAAAACCTGCTTTGCCTGGATTGAGTGCTCCTAAAGAGGATATGAACTACATTGTCGAAAATACACCCCTGATCGAAGGTGTAACAGTAGATGCAGTAACAGGAGAACTTACCCAGAATTATCCTGTCAACCAACTTAGCAAGGGTATTTCCTATTTTGATGAATTAGGTCGACCGCTTCAATCCATCATACCCGAAGGATCTGCTGAGATCAATGGCGTGCGTAAAGATATTGTTACGCCAGTAGAATATGATGTCTTCGGACGGGAGCTGAAAAAATATATGCCGTATGCCGCTACTGCTCTCTCTGCAGGATCATACTACCGCTCAAACAATACTGTTTTTACTGAACAGGCTACTTTCTATACTAATCAGAAAGGAGATAATGTTGCTTTCACGGAAGTACAAATGGAGTCTTCACCACTCGGAAAAGTGCTTCAGCAATCAGCTCCGGGAAGTGACTGGCGCATTCAGGACAAGGCTGATCCCTACAATGCACTTAACAAAACGGCTAAAACCCTGCAGCGAACCAATAGTGCAAATGAAGTACGAGAGTGGCGTTACAACTTTACAACCCGGCAGGCAACCAGCACCAAAAACTATGATTATGACTGCATCAATGGGGTATGTGAGGGACAGCTTCAGGTTAGTGAAGTATATGATGAACACAACCGGCGAACGATTCTCTATAAAGATGAAGAAGGACATATCGTCTTGAAAAAAGTACAAGAGAATGATGCAGGAACCTCTTTTTTATCAACCTATTACATTTATGACGATCTTGGATTGCTTCGGTATGTGGTTCCCCCTCAGGCAACTGCCCTTCTGGAACAGTCAGGGAGCTTTACACTCGACTTTGATGCAGACTTTACCCGTAAATGGTGCTTTGCCTATCACTATGATGGCAGAGGACGTATGGTGGAAAAGCGTGTTCCTGGCTCGGAAACAGTCTATATGATCTATAATCAGCGGGATGAGCTGGTATTGACACAGGATGGCCGTCAGCGTCAGGGACTGGATGAAAATGGAGTACTGGGTAGTGGTGCTCCGGTATGGCTTTTCACCAAATACGATGCGTTTGGACGTGTAGTGATGAATGGTACCTGGCGGGATTCACGTTCAAGCAGCAGTTGGTTACGAACGGCAGAAGACCGTATCTACTGGCAAAGTAAAATTAATGCACAGACAACTTTATACGAAACAAGGGCAACCAGTAATGCTGTAGAAGGGTATTCAAGTGATGCTTTTCCGCAGAGTGACTTTACACCGCTTTCAGTCAATTACTTTGATGACTATTTGTTTGACAATATCGCCAACTTCCCTTACAAAACAGCTTTACTGGTTCCTCCGGCTGGATTTGATGCAAACCCAATAACTGCGCTGGCAGACCATGCTGATTTTGTAAAAGGAAGACCTACAGCTTCTAAAGTAAAGATACTGGGCTCCCAATCGATTTCAGGTAACTGGCAGATGAGTGTGAGTTACTATGATAAATATGGCAGAGTTATCCAGACTGTATCAGATAATCACACTGGCGGGCGTGACAGAGCGTATAGCCGCTATAGCTTTGATGGAAAGATACTTGAGACCTATACCTATCATGAAAATCCGAGAGCAGGAGCACGTAAGGAACTCATTGTGCGTACCCGCAATCAGTATGATCATACAGGCAGAGTCACTGCTACCTATCAGAAGACAGCCTCACAGGCAGAACAGCTCCTTTCTGTGCCAACATACAATGAGGTAGGGGAAATAACACAGAAGCAGTTGGGAATGGTAACCAGTCAGACCAGTGGCAGCTTTGTGACCGCTCCTTTGCAGATTGTAGACTACCGCTACAATATCCGTGGCTGGCTGACACATATTAACGATGCCGCCTTAAGTGCGGCTTCAGGACAGCCCGCCGATTTGTTTGGCATGGAGCTTTCGTATAACCAGGGAGTGGCATCTACTAAAAGGCAGTACAACGGTAATATTGCTTCTCAGAAATGGATGAGCAGCTTTGACAAGGTATCCCGTCAGTATGTATATAGCTATGATGCTCTCAACCGCCTGAAGGGAGCGGACTACACCAGTACCGCAACCACGAATGAGCAGTATTCCCTCCAAAATATGGAGTATGATAAAAACGGGAACATCACCCGTCTGGAGCGGTATGGTGCGATTGCCTTCAATACTTCTGGCAAGGCAACAGGATTCGGCTTGGTTGACAAACTGACCTATAGCTATGAAACAGGAGCCAATCAGAGCAATCGCCTGCTGGCAGTAGCAGATGGATCTAATAACCCTACCAATGGACAGGCAGGAGATTTTGTTGAACCGACCACGCAGCTTGGTGAAGAATACCTGTATGATGTGAATGGGAACCTGACCGAAGATAAAAACAAAAACATTCAGGTAGATTACAACCAACTGAATCTGCCTATTAAGATTCGTTTTACGGCAACTTCTAACCGGATTGAGTATGTCTACAATGCAGCTGGTGTAAAACTACAGAAGCTGGTCTTTAATACTGTCACTACTACCACTACCATCACCGATTACATTGGCGGAATGGTCTATGAAAGTGACCGGTTACAGTTTATTCCAACTGCTGAAGGAAGGGTATTACCTCCCGAACAGATTGCTGCAGCGGATTATGCCTATGAGTATCATTACAAGGATCATTTGGGCAATTTGCGTCTGGCTTTCCGGAAAGGAAATGCTGCCCGCTTCTTTGCTTCGATGGAACCGAGCCAGAAAGTGCGGGAAGAATCCGAATTTGCCGGACTTGATGATAACATCCGTTCCTCTGATCCGAATAGTTGTGGTACAGGTACAACGGTAAAACTGACTACTCAACGCCCTGTCGGTCCGATGCGTATATTGCAGGTACGCAAAGGAGATAAGATCTCGGCCAGTGTATGGGGATATTATCTGAGTTCTTCATCTAGCAATTCAGGTTCCAACTTCCAGCTTTTTCTACAGAATACAGGTAATAATCCAGCGGGTCAGGCCAAAGAAGGAGGAGGTAGCTGGCCGACTTTGCAAGTAGGACTAGCGATGACTCCTTTCAGTGGCGGAAACTCTACTCCCAAAGGTTATCTGCGGATCAAAGCTTATTCGAGTACAGGAGCTGAACTACCCGTGACAGACAATGACCGCTCTTTTTATCTGACCACAGGCATTGATTGCCAGCACCTGGTTAGTGGAGACTATATTGTCAAAGAAGATGGCTATGTGCGTATTTTTCTGGGTAATGAAAGTGATGGAGAAGTGTATTTTGATAACTTTGAGATCAAGTACGAAGAGAGGCTCATTGTTCAGGAAAATCATTATGATCCGTGGGGGGTGAATCTGGTTGGTATTGAAACGCAAGGTAATCCCAATGATAAGTTCCAGTACAACGGCAAAGAAAAGCAGGAAGAGTTTGGATTGAACTGGATGGATTATGGGGCCAGAATGTATGATGCGCAATTAGGTAGATGGCATGCGGTTGATCCGGCTGCTGACATGATGCGTAGATTCTCTCCGTATAACTATTGTTTTAATAATCCGATACGTTTCATTGATCCGGATGGCATGTTGCCAGGAGATGAGGATCGAAAACCAGGAAGAGATGATTTTGGCAATGTGACTTTCAGTGGTGGGGCTTCCTCTGAGGATGGCTTTATGGTTGGATCAACCGGAGGGGGAGACGATGATGGAGGGAAAAAGGATGGGGGAAAAGGGAATAAAAGAAAGCTGACTGGTAAGCGTTCTATTGATGATGAGATAATAGAACCTGCTTATTTTATTAGTGATGTTACAATACCTATTCCTTTTGGACTTAACTTTGAATTTCCAACTGTTGAAATTCCCGCAATCTCTGCAACAGGAGCTCTAAGTCTAGGACTAATTGCTTCTATGCCGATTGCGTTAACGGGAGATATGCCTACGCATTTCGAGTTACTTGTAGGTGCAACTGAAAGCGGTTTAGCGCCTGGCAAAACAGAAGCTGATCCAGGAGGTATAATTCCAGAACATGCGATAGTTGGACTCAGGGTAAAAAGAGGAACATATGAACAAACATTTTGGTTTGAGCAAGCTTATGTTAAGGCAAAGTTTTTCGAAGGGTATGGTGATGCACATGAATTTTTTCCTGGTGCACAAGCAGCTTTTATGCCTGTAAGAGAGGGGAAAATGAGACTTTATATGTCACAAAAGGGATTGACAACGGCAAGTAGATCAATATCAGCTGGAGATTTTGCTTTAGCATCTTCAATGATTGCAGCACAAATAGCTAAAGGACCACAACCTTGGAACATGGTTGGCAATAATTGTGTAACTAATATTACACCTGTATTGAATGCGGCAGGCTTTTTTCCTCCTGAATTTATAAAGCCTAAAGCACTTGTAAAATGGTTTGAAGGACAAGGTGGATTCTTAAATTCACTGAAACGTTTCTTTAATTAAATACAAACTAGATAAAACATGGTATATCATAGAGATTTTAAATTTGAAAATACTCCTCCTTCTGTAGAAGAGTTTATTGCAAAAATTAACGAAATTACTGGATTAGAAGTAATTTATGGTGAATTTGAGATTAAGAATCCTCATTATCCAAGCGATAACTTTTACTATACTTATGAAAAGGATAATATTCTATCACTTACTGTATTTGGATATTATACTGTAAATTATTTGTTGGGAGTAGCTATGTATGCACTTGTCAAATTAGGGGGGGATCCTGATGGTGAGTTTATACCAGCATGGGCATCTTTAAAATGGGAAGATATCAAAGATAAAGTAGATAGATTACCAAATTATCCCTATCCTTATCCAAAGAATCTGTTGAATTGATGGTTATAAGTTCATTCTTACTAATTCGATCATCTTGTTTTGTGCTTTTTGGATAAGAGATTGAATTTTCTTGTATTATTCATTTAAACAGACCATTTGAATCAACAAAGAGTTTGTTCACTGTTTGTAAAAGCCTCACAGCCATGTGAGGCTTTCTATTTTTAGGAGGTTTTATCCTGATTTTGATACTAATGATGGAGAAGTGTATTTTGATAACTTTGAGATCAAGTACGAAGAGAGGCTCATTGTTCAGGAGAATCATTATGATCCATGGGGATTAAATCTGGCAGGTATTGAAACACAGGGGAATCCGAATCATAAGTTTCAGTTTTTAGGTCAGGAAAAACAAGATGAATTCAATCTAAATTGGGTTGAAACCTTCTTCAGGAGTTATGATCCTCAACTTGGAAGGTTTCATCAAATAGATCTTTTAAGTGACTTCTTTACGATGCTTAGTCCATACGTCTATTCTTATAATAATCCCATAACTTATTCTGATCCAACAGGGTTAGCAGGAGAAGAAGCTGAAGATAATGGCAAATCAAAAAGAGCAGAAAGAAGAAGAGAAAGAAAGTGGAAACGAGAACAAAGGAGAGCTAAGCATGATGCAGAAAAAGGAAAAGATAATCAGACCTATATTACTGCAACAGGAAATAGCAGAGACTTCCCATTTAGGAAAAAGATAAAAGAAGTAAAGAAGATAAAGACAAAACTTCCAGAGACTAAACAGATAATTCTAGCGGTTAATATTACTTCACTTCCTACTTCTAATGATGGAGAAGATGATGATGATACTCCAACCAATCGTCCAGATGATAAGCCAGATGTGGAATTTCGTAAAACAATCATCACATCTGGGGAGACATATTCCTTTGATGAAAGAATCAATTTCAAACCTAATACTGACAAATTTGCTGATCCGGATGAGGTGGTTTCAAAAAAATTAGATGATTTGGTAAATCTATTAATAAATCACCCTAATGTTAAGGTGCTTATTGCAGGAAATGGGATAGCACTCTCTGATGGAAACCAGGATCCAAATCCTGATCTGTATGGTCATGGCAAGATAGCAATGGAGCGATCAGCTACATTAAATGGAAATCCTTCAACTGCTAAACAAGTATTAACAGCAAGAGCAAGGGCTGTGTATAACTTTCTTATAAAACAAAAAGGAGTTAGCAAGACACAATTAATTTATGGTCCAGGAAATGTCTTACGAGGTACTAAACCTACTGTTAGTTTTGAGATACGAAATCCGAAATAACTTCAGAAGTATGAGAAAAGTGTATTTAACTATTATCTTTTATATCCTTTGTACTAATTTGTTTGCACAGATGCAAAAGGAAGCAGAAGTAGACTCTATTTTATGGAATCCTACTGAAAAGCTCCGATGGGTTGACTTTCAGGGACCACCTAACCCTCAGGCTCTATTTGAAAAAGCAGCTTGTGCTTCCAGTATTTATGTGAAAGGAGGAAAAAGATCAGTTGGCTTTCCTGATTTTATAGTAGGATGTTATTTTCTTAAGAAACAGTCCTGGACTTTGGATACTCTTTCAGAAAGCTTATTAAGACATGAACAAGGACATTTTGACATCGCAGAGTTGTATGCCCGAAAGATAAGGCAAACAATTGATTCTTTACATAAGAAATCTACAGAGGACTTTAATATTTATGCAAATAATATTCAAGTATTATTAGAGAAATATTCAAAAGATGAGATTGCTTATGATAGAGAAACCAGTCATGGAACTGACATGGTGGAACAAAAAAGATGGATAAAGAAAATAGCCTTTGAACTAAAACGGTTACATAATTTTGCCAAGAGTATTTGAATGGGTGGCAAGCCTTGAATTGAATATAATACATATTTAAAGTTGACAGTTTTCAGAATGTATGTAAGCTAAACAGGTTTGAACATTTATGTTCAAACCTGTTTCTGTAGATAGCTTTCTCGAATAATATTTAATCTACCAGAATAAATCACCTAAGCTACATCAATACCTCTAGAGATCGCCTATGTTCAACTTTCTATTGTACAAGAAAAACTGAGGTGGGCCTAAAAATGGGGGTATAAAACGATTAATTTACTTAAAATAGCAAATGATATTTATCCTTCAAAAAGATGGAAAATACACCTTTTAAAATCCCTGATTTTAGTTATCTTTATATCAGTTACTCGCTTTTAAATTACATCTGTAAATCGGGTATTTATAAAGTACAATAAAGTCCGTTCAGCGACCTCAACAAATGACGAAAACCCTTGATTTATGAAAATAAGTCAGGGGTTTTGTGTTTCTAAGCAGTTGCTGTGAGTTACACAAGGGATCTAATTGTTCATGAGAATCATTATGATCCGTGGGGACTCAATCTGGTCGGCATTGAGACACAGGGTAATCCGAATGATAAGTTTCAGTATAATGGAAAAGAAAAGCAGGAAGAGTTTGGTCTGAACTGGATGGATTATGGAGCCAGAATGTATGATGTGCAATTAGGTAGGTGGCATGCGGTTGATCCGGCTGCTGACATGATGCGTAGATTCTCGCCCTATAACTATTGTTTTAATAATCCGATACGCTTCACTGATCCGGATGGGATGGCTCCCGATATTAAATACGAGCCAGGAAGAGACGTATTTGGCAATGTGACTTTCAGTGGTGGTGCTTCGTTTGAGGATGGATTTATTGTTGGATCAACTGGAGGAGGAGATGATGATGGGGAAAATGATGGAGGAAATGAGGTTTCTAATACATCAGGCAAAGAGAAAGATATTTCTGATGATGGGAAAAAATCAAATACTTCAGAGGAAAGTACTGAAAATAGTACTGCTGGTCCAAGTCCTGAACAACTTCGGGCATCAAGGGAAATTAGAGCTTGGACTGACAAACAGACAAATCCTATATTAAGATTTTTAGGTAATCTCTATCTGTTTTTTGCACCAGGAATTGCAATGTCTCCTCCAGGATTTCAGGCCATTACAGGACTAGTACCTTCAGGTACCGGTGGCATTTTAGGTAAAACCGGAACCATATGGGACGATATAAAACCTACACAACCCACTTATCCTGGCTCAGAGCTACCTAAATCTTTTGAAATAACATTAACAAATGGAGCAAAGTATTAGTATTGGGTGCATGGCAATGCAACAGAGCATATAGCAGAGACTCTCCAAAATAAGACGTTAACTCACACACCTGAGACTGTGAGGCTTATGACTCAACAGTTTCTTTCTAGTCTTAGATCTGCAATAGAAAGTGCAGCCAAAGCAGGGATTAAATATGAGGAAAGAATAAAGCAGGTGGGTGGGAACTCAAATTTGGTGCTCCTGAGAACCCTGGACAACTACCAAAAGTAGTGCATGCTCGTCCTGCAGATTAGTTAAAACAGAAATTTTATAGAAAGTTTTATATGAACAGTATGACAACTATAACCATTAACAGGCCACTGGAGTTAAATATGGAACTAGTCGAAATTGATGAACATGTTCCATCGTTTCGTATGAGTATAGCTGTGTTAATCAAACATCCAACCGGTGTAGTGACATATCAAGCCAATGATATTTGGTTTGAAAATAGAAAATGGGATAGTTTTATTAACCAACTTAAATCCTCACATAATCAGGTGAAAATTAGTTTATGTGATATAAGCGATTTTTTTGAACTTACCATTAGACAACATCAGAATCAACTATTTTTTGAGATCAAAGTAGAAGAACCTGAAACAGGCTCAGGTTCTATACGTATTTTTTATTCCAGAGAAATTGATTTAGATATTTTAGCTCAGGTTAAAGAGAGATTTTTGGATTTTTACAGTTGGTGGTAACTGAATCAGGTTCTGTTTGTGGTTTTCGATAAGATCTTTAATATTAGTCAATAATATAGATATGAAAGAATATGAGATAAACATTGGAAGCCCTATAGAATATGAAGAGCTTGTCGCATATATTCGAATATATGATAAACCAATTGCACTAGTCCAAATGGAAGAGGGAAAGGATAGAATGAAAGTAGAATTTTTCGAAGAGTCTTTAAATGAAAAAGTAGATCTTACTATATTTATTGAGGCTCTTCAAGAGGCTAAAAGGGAACTGGAAAAATAATATATTTAGTTAGTGTAGCATATTTATAGCTGATAAGTACAGATCTAGTTTTATTGTAGGCTTCCTTATAAAGTGTGCCAGTGAAAAATAAAGAAAAGAATCATTTGACCCACACCTACTCTACCCTCCCGGAACGGACATGTCTTTCAGGAGGGTAGAGTGGGTGGAATCAAAATCAATCAGAATTGCGGCGGCTAGCCATTCCATGAATTTTGAGGCGGATGTACTCATCAAATTCTTTTGGACTGTAGCCTTTTTTACGTGCTTCTTTGATAAAGTCGGCAGTTACTCCGTGTATTTTGGCTTCCAGCACTTTGTCAAATTCCAGATTTTTAAATCCGACATCAGCCAGGTCCTTCAAATAGCTGGCATTTACACCATGTATTTTGGCATCTAATACCTTGTCCAGTTCCAGATTCTTAAAACCCCCATTGTTCAGATCTTTGATAAAGTCTGAGTTGATACCATGAATTTTAATTTCAATCATCTTATTCAGGCTCATGTCACCATACCCTAATGCACGAATATTCTTAGCTTCTTCGGCGTTGATACCATGGATTTTAGCCTCCATAATTTTGTCTAGCTCCAGGTTCTTAAATCCGGCTTTGCCCAAATCGCTAATGTATTCGGCATTGATGCCATGAATCTTTAACTCTATCATTTTACGCAAACTCAGATCTCCAAATCCCAACGCACGGATGTCTTTGGCAGAAGCTGCATCAATACCGTGAATTTTAGCTTCCAATATTTGGTCAACAGGCAGATCCGCAAATCCGGCAGCTTTGAGACCATCAATGTATTTTCGGGTTACCCCATGAATTTTCAGCTCCATGATTTTGCGCATGCTCAGGTCTTTGTAGCCCGCCTCCTGTAACTCCTGAATATATTCTTGTGTAACTCCATGAATACGAGCTTCAATCACTTCACGCATAGATGGTTTTTTCTGAGCGTATTTATCAAACATGCTCAGGTAGAGCTGATAGTCGGTCTGGGTAATGCCATGAATAGCAAGTTCCTGTATCCGCTCTCCATCAATATCCTGGTAGTTAGCTTTCAGGAAGGCAACATACTTGCGATCTACATTGCCCATAAACAGATGGAATAAGAAGTTTTTGTCGGTATTGGTAATATCATTTTTCTCCAGATAGGACTCAAAACCTGCATCTTTGGCAAAAGTATATTTGCCCTGACTTACCTCCTGATCCAATGCACCCTGCAAGGTCATGGTACCGGCATCACGTGTGAGTGTAAAGGAATCACTGGCTTTCTTGACAAACAAACTCTTGTCAAAACACTCCGACATATTCCAGTAGGAAGTTCGGGTGTTGTTGCCACCCTTGAATTCAATGCAATATTCTTTGTCGACCTGACGTCCGTACCAATACCCGGTCGACATATCTACATCACTTCTGAAGTTAAATGAGAAGCTGGTTTTAGTATTTACGTTAACCGAAAGGTTCGGATTCGCATTCACCTCCGGGGTTGCTGTGGGAGTAGTAACAGCAGTAACACGAGGAGTAGGTGTGGCAGTGATGACAGGTGTCGGGGTTGGACTTACTACTGGTGCAGTTATAACAGGTGTTTGCTGGTCTCTGGCTCCAACATAACCAATCAGGGCAGTAGCCTGGCTCTCGATGGGTTTGTTAATCACTAACAAAACGCCAAAAAAGAGAGGAAGCATGAATGCGTATTTCCAGTAATTGTGCATAGTTGACTTTTTCGCGTTAATCATACGAATTCGTTGTTTGAGTAAAGACTGATTATAGTTTGTAGTTATAGTTAGCGGTTTATGCGGGGCTGCAATCTGTAACAAGCTCCATTGATAGGTTTCTTTGTCCACCTCATGACCCCTGAGCAATAGATCATCGGTCTGGTATTCAATGTTTTTCTCCATCTCCTGCTTGAGTAGCCACATGATGGGATTAAACCACAGTACAATACCTACCAGTTCGGCCAGGAGTAGATCCCAGGTATGGCGTAACCGTACGTGGATTTTCTCATGCGAAATGATTTGTTCATACGTCTCAAAATCATAGGCATCGGGATGGATAAAAATGTACCGAAAGAATGAATGGGGTGCTTTTAGCTGGGGCAAATTCACGATGGTGTACCCTGTGTCTGATATGGTATCATGGCTGCTATAGATTTTCAGCCATACACTACCCAACTGAAACAACAGGTTTAGGGTAAATATGCCTACCCCAAACAGGTACAGTACCAGTAGCCAGAAAGTCCAGCTTTTAGGTGCTGAAGTGGTTTCTTCTCCAGCGGATTTGGCAGAAAGGGCAGTAGCTTCTTTCGCTGTTTGTTGAGATAACACTTCCTTCTGCATTTCCTGAGGCGTATCTTTGGGCAATGCCTGTTGGCTGTGTGATGTAACCACAGCAGAAGTACCCTCAGACTGCTCCGTTACTTCGTTAGCTGAAAAAATAGTGGAAAGATAGCCTTGGTGAGTAACCAATGGCGGCAATGAAACAAAGGGCAAAACGAAAGCCAGCAACAACACTGCCCAGAAATACATACGATTGACAGCAAAAAAGCTTTCGCGTTGCAAGACAGCCTTGTAAAACAACCAGGCAATGCCCAGAATAAAGGATGATTTAACCAGGAGTGCAATCATAGGTAGATGTAGGTTAAGGTTTTTTCTGGTCTTTGATCATGCGTACTATTTCATCCAGGTCGTCATCAGACAGGTTTTCCTCCTTGGCAAAGTGAGTGAGCATCTTGCTGAACGACCCTCCAAAATACTTTTTCTGAATCGATTCCACGTCTTGCTTGCGGTAGTCTTCCAGCGAAATAAGTGGCTCATACCGGTAGGTATTGCCAAATTTTTCAGCACTGAGAAACCCTTTGTCCTGGAGTATCTTCACCATTGTGGCAATGGTGTTGTAATGCGGCTTGGGCTCTGGCAAATGCTCGATAATTTCCTTTACAAAGGCTTTTTCGAGATTCCAGATTACCTGCATAATTTGCTCTTCACGTTTTGCTAATATCTGCATATTCGTTTTGTTTTTACAATACTACTAATCGATTCGGAGTAATCCTAATTAATTAGTAAATAAAACTAATGGATTAGGAGTTTATTTTTAAATAAGATTTTTGTTTTGATATTTTCTTGTGTAAGTTATTGATTTTTAGCTAGTTGCTATGAATTGTAGGATTTGCAATGTCCGGTAACTTTTCTGGAAACATGGATTGTAAGTAAAGAAAAAATACTCTCCCAGTCCTCCTGAAAGGCATCCCCTTGCTGTCCTTCTGAAAGAATCTTGTGACAAATAGAGCTGCGTTCGGTTTTGTAGAGAAAGAATATTTTCCAAATCCAAAGGCCGCCGGTCTTGCCACGAGTTCCTTACAGGAGGACAACAAGGGGATTGAAAAGGTAAAAAGTGATCTTTCCCTAAAACCTTCATTTTCAGAAAAGTTATGGGACACGATAAGGTTGTAGGCGCCTTGGTGAGATATTTTTCTTTTTGATTTCAGAACGATACTTTATATGACTTTGGCTTCCATTGATAATTTGTTTTAATTTTCAGCAGCCAGAAGATACATCATGAACAAAGAAGAAATACTTCAGCAAATTACCTGGGATTCCTACGGTATAGGTAAGATTACGTTATTGGTTCCCTTATTCGGACAATCACTCCCCTTTGTATTTTTTGCTGAAAATGCCGATTCCCCAACCATTACAGATAAGATGGTAGCCTGTGTGGACGATGTACTTGCACTTAGGCCTGCTGCAATCCAGCGTGTAAAGGAACTACTTTGGGAAGAATGTTTATTTGCCTTTCAGGTCGCAGACTATGGTGTAGACATTCTTGAGGGAGAAACGACACTGCAAGCGCATTTACGGGAATTCGAAGTTGCCAATGCAGAAGATGCTTACCAAAAAAGTGAAGTGGAAGAAATTCATATCAGTTCTGAAAACGATTCGTTTGAGGGAAGATATGCAGAAATAAAAATCAGCACAGCATCTTATAATTACATCAGCATGATTGTTAAAAACGGGCAAATTATTGATTTTGATGACGATGGCACCTACATAGGCTGGTTTGAGCAGGATGAACAGAATGCCCATAAAAAAAGGAGTAAAACACTTGGAGATTAGATTCTGAGTGAAAATAATTCAACTATATCATGAAGACGACAACTCGTATAAAGCAACAATTTTTAAAAGCACTAAAACGTGGGACAGGCGAAGCCTATCTGATACTGAAAAACAATCCGGAAATTAACTTTTCAGATCAAATCATAAAAGGTGCTTTGAATATTTATGCTTATGACGGACAATCTGAAGGAGATCGGGCACAATACATTTTTGACATAATTTCCATTTCAAAGCAAAAAGACAAAATTCGCAAAGCTGTTTTGCTGGGTTTGGCGACAGAACAAAACGATACATGGAATCTAACCCACTTGTTTGCTCTCACAAAACTATATGCTCAACAAAATGATAGTGAAGCAAAACAGGCAATATATGACAGGTTTTTAAATCATCCAATTGAAGGTTCTGACTGGGTTGGAGAGTCAGAAATAGTGGAACTTGATGGATTAGATGGTTTATTTTACGTGTCTGAAAAGTATGGCAGGTATATTGAACAAAATCCTGGCGATTGGCAGGATGGTTCGGTTATCAGACATTTTCAAGAAGAGCATAAGGATATAAATGTGTATGCAGAACTTAACGAGAGAGCCAGGTTCAACAAATATATACAGATCTATCTTGACAATGTAGAACGAACAAAAGCAAGTTGGGAAAAGCATAAAAAGGAACTTGTACACTACAAAGATATAGTGGAGGAAGTCCTTACCAGCAAACCATTTATTTCAGTTAGAAGGAAAAGAAACCTTACAGGAAACGAAGTAAATCAGATTGCAGAACGCCTGATTGAGGAAACTGACAAATCAGCTATCGAAAGACTTTTAGACATTTTTAACTCTTACAGATTTCCCTATGATAGCAATATAATATTGAACTTTGCTAAACAGAAACGTACCCATAAAAACAGCATGGTTGATAATGCTATTAGTGCATTAAAATATCTGAAAAGCCAAAGTATTAGAGAGTTTGCTCTGGACAAAGTCCAAACAACCAAAAAACCGATTGATTTTTTAGAAATTCTGATTTCTAATTATAAAAGTGGTGACGCTAAACTGTTAAGTGAAATTGCCAATAAGACAAACAGTGAGTATAAGATAGAACAACTGGCAGGAATATATACAGATATTTACAAAGCTAACCAGACAAAAGAATGTAAAGAGCCTCTTGAAATTTTATATAGCAAAATGAATTGTGCTATTCATCGAAACGGAATAGTAAAAATATTGATTGAAAACGGAGTTCTTTCAGACAAAATCAGAGAGGAAATAAAATACGATTGTGATTCAGACACAAGAACATTAAGTGAAAAAAAATAAAAAATGTCTCAAAATAGATATAGAAGTCGTTTAGGATAATTTTTATAAGGCCGCAAAGGCATATTTTGTGCTGCGCCTTCATGAGACCGCGTCGGTCAAAATAGCCTCGACTCGCTAGAAATCTGCTCGTTGAGCTTCCTTATAAATAATTCAGCCAATCTCTAAGAAACCTTCTCATGAAAATCATTGATCTTTCTGCTACCATTTATCACAATATGGAAGTTTATCCTGGAGATCCACAAGTAAGAATCAACATAGTCCATACCTATCAGACTCATGAGTGGGAATTACGAGAACTTTCGATGGGAACACATACGGGCACACATGTGGATGCGTTTTCACATATGCATGTGGGTGGTCAAACCATTGACAAGATTCCACTGGAGAAGTTTTGTGGCAAAGCGTGGGTAGCTAATCCTCAGGAGATATTTCCAAAACAATGTGGACTGGTATTTCGTGAAGAAGCGAATATAGACTTACTGGAAAAAATTATAGCCGCCCAACCTCCTTTTGTGGCAGGAGTTATCACAGCAGACCTGGAAAGAGAATTACTCCGTCAGGAGATTATCACTTATACAGATTTGGTAAATCTGGATCTATTACCAGTAGATCAATCTTTCCTGTTTTATGGATTTCCTTTAAAAATAAAAGATGGAGATGGTTCACCAGTGCGAGTTGTCGCCATACTTGAGTAAAGCCCCAAACACATCTGTTGTAAAAGATAAATGCATAATTGGAATCAAAAATAGTTCCCTCAATTATGGTAATATCTGTTTGGTAAAATTAAATATTTTGTGTTTCTGTCTCTCAAGAAATCTGGTTCTCAACTTGTTTATATGACTAATCTACAGTTTATTCTGTAGATTAGTCATATAAACAATGTATTATTTACTGTATGTAGCTGTTTGTTCAGCTGTACTAGTTACCCCATCTTTTGTATAGGATCCAGAATTGGATAAAACAAGAGAAGAGGATGAGATATCTTTTATTGTATAGTATGATGGATTGGTTAAGCTTATAATTGTTAGCTTCTTATCGTTTGAAAGAGTCCATGCACCAGTTGATGAAGTTTTATTACCCTCTCCATCTGTAATTGTAGTTACTACAGTTCCATTCTCACTAAACGTTTTGGTAGTATTTGAAAGAGATTCTGTAGAGTCAATTAGCGTTTTTCCACCAGCAGTAGAATAAACCCGATAGCTAACTCCTTTCCAGGTACCAGTAGTAAGTAAAGCCTTTGTTGCAACTGTCGCATCATCGTCTTTTTTACAACCCGCAAAGACAAGTGAAAATGTCAGTAGTATCAAAACAATCAGGAAAGAGGAATTGTATTTTTGCATAAAACAGTTAATAAAAAAGTACAAAATCGTTAGATATATTATCTACAAAATTGAATAATCTGTTAAGGAGTTAAAAGCCTTGAAAAAAAGTTGACTTACCTATGTAAGGTTTTCAGAAAATAACCGGGAATGGTTCTACACCTAGGATTAGCAGCAAAGAAGGAAGATTCTTATCACAGGAAGAATACTGTATCACGGCTATAATTACCAACAAGTTCTGATTTATAGATAGGTATTGCTTTAAATAAATATCTTCAAACTTCCGTGATGACATTTAGCAGTGATTGTACTTTTCCACTTTTACATTGAAATAGCGGTCTTTAGAAGTTGGTTTTCCAATTGTCTCGTAGTTTTTCGATCTATGCAACTTATATTTAACCAGCTGCGGCAAGAGAGCAAAGATTGACTTTTAAGAAAATTTGAATCTTTATTGTGATAGGCGACGTAAAAAAGCAGCGATAGTAACATGCTTTTAAAACTATACCGCAGAAATAATACTGTGTCTACATAAATAAGGTAGAATGGTCGTCTGAGAGTATACAAGTATGTCGAAATGTTACAGGATGGAAGATTAGATTTAATCTTTCTGCCTAAGTAAAAAATACATCATACAGAAATAAAAGCTATCTATGCAAAGCACAGAACTTTTTTTATCAGGGTCATATACGAATTGATATATGAATTTTGAGATTATCAGTGAAACGGAAGCATGGGACCGGTATGATTTGTTCAGTTACTGGAGCGTTGATTACTTTAGCTTCGGAAAAAATAATTTTCTGGCATTTGATTCTGCTGTTTCCATTGTAGGAGATTGGAATGTGAGTTTATTGTGTGAACAACATAAGGTTGCGGGAGTCATCATCAATGGCGATCTTACAGTATCTGGTCATTTTGATATGTCTGATTCATTAGTTCTAATTAAAGGGAATTTGAAGGCCAGGCATGTCTGTATTTCTGAAAAGGAAGCCTGCATAACAGGCAACTGTATTGTTTCAGGTCTGGTATATGGTGGGTGGAAGCATGGTATATTTACTGTTCAGGAAGAAATTTGTGCTCTATTTTTAATTTATGAATTTGACCGGGCTTCATTTGGAAGTATTCATCCAGACATTATCACGATTGATAATGATTTTAATTCAGGTTGTAAAGGAAACTACACCTATTTCTGGCATGAACTCAACTATGTTTTTTTGCCTAAGCTACATGTATTTGCTTCTGATGGCAGTTTTTCAGGCCTTGATTTGAGTCTAATGATGGAAGTTCTCAATCATAATGAGCCAGTAATGAACATAACACCTCGAAAGCTTCGAATGTATCAGGATTGTTTTTCAACTGACAACTTTGATAAAGCCTATGGGTATCTGTCTACACTTCTAAATCCTTTTATTGAGCTGGATGGCTTTGAAGTAAGTATACTAGATGTTGACCAGACTAGCAGGCTTGATTTTAAGAAAGAGGGATACAGTTTGGGTTTCATTAGTAAAGAAAGAGGAATTATAGCATTGGCTAAACGTCAGCAGGACAATGATCAAAACAGAAAAGCTATTGAGCAAACATTTTGTAATCTGATCAATTTTATAGAAAGTGGTCGGGTGGATAATTTTTAAAGAACCTCTGCATAGCAATTTTGGAGTGGTCATATCGGTTGGTAAATAGAAGTGGTAGGAACTCAAAATATGTATGTGTAACCTTAGTTATATTAACCTACTTCAGTAGATTAAACTTTTCACTTTTTTTCCTCTATGCACGAAGAAAACATATATCGGCTATTACGTTCCGGACAGATTGAAAATGTAACGCTTGGATTGCAACTGGCCGAATCACTTCAGGTGAATATTGATACATTTACTAACCAGATTGAACAATTGTATCTGCTACACTGGCTAGTAGAGCATCCTGAGGTGCCACTTAAAGAAAAAATTGTCGATATATATTCAAGGCAAACATTGGATTTAAGTAATAAAAATCTAACACAACTGCCTGAGATAATTGCTGAGTTGACACAATTGGAGATATTACGCATCAATCAGAATCAATTGACAGAATTACCTGATTTTATCGGAAAGCTAACAAGATTGCAACATTTGAATTTAGCAGATAATCAGCTGGCAGAGCTTCCTGATTGGATTGGGGAGTTGACTACCTTGACGTATCTAAATCTGGATAATAATAGATTAATTGAACTTTCTACCCCAATTGGTGATCTGAAAAGTCTGGAGAGTTTGTCTTTACAAAGAAATGCACTCCGGTCACTCCCTGATTCTATTAGCAACTTGAAAAGTTTGACATACATAGATTTGTCAAGGAATCAATTTTCTGAGTTTCCACAGCCAATTACAACACTACCTCAGCTAACCTATTTGAGCCTTCATGAGAATCAACTATCAATCTTACCAGAATCTATTGGAAATCTGACAAGACTGGAAACCTTGGGTTTATCACATAACCAATTAGTCTCATTACCTGAATCGATATGCAAGCTGAAAAACTTAGTTTGGTTATATTTGGAATACAACCAACTTGTTCGACTGCCCCAATCTATTGGTAATTTAACAAGTCTAGTAGGATTTTATGTGAATCATAATCAGTTGACAGAAATTCCAGAATCTATTAGTGAACTTGTAGATCTGCTGTATGTATGTTTATCCAGGAACCGTTTTATAGGGGTACCCGAGTGCATAGGAAGGTTGTGCAAACTGGAAGAACTAGATTTATCAGATAACCAATTCACCAACCTACCTGACTCTCTTGAGAATTTAACTGTATTAAGCGTTTTGGATATATCAAACAATCTGTTTTCAGAACTACCAGAATCCATTTGTAGGTTAATAGGCCTACCAGAATTAAATCTATCTGGTAACCAACTTTCTATATTACCAGAGTCTCTGGGAAATCTGACATATCTAACCAAACTGGATATATCCTCTAATAGATTCATGACATTACCTGAATGTATTAAGAACCTGAGTAATCTAACAGAACTTCAATTACAAAAAAATCATCTCACTGAGTTACCGGAATGGATTTCTAATCTGACGATTCTAAACAAATTAAATTTATCTGCAAACCAACTTAGATCCCTTCCGGATGCTATTGGCAATCTAAACCATTTGGCATATCTGAATTTAACCAATAATCAATTTGACAAAATACCAGATGTGATTAGAAAAATGCCCAGACTGGCAGAGATTGAGTTAACAGGCAGTACCGATAGTGGCTTATAAAACGGATCTTACAAAATGTTCGAAAAAGGAAAAATCTTCTTTCGGAAAACTGATTATATAAATTGTATTCAATTAAGTCTATGAGTGCATCTTCATTTTTTACCAACCTGCCTAAAAACTCTAAATTTAAAAGCTTTCGGAATCGGACATTGACTATTCAGGAGTTTTACAAAGCAGCAGAACAAGTAAAATTACCTCAGCTAAGACAGGCCTTATTATCTATTCCGAAGAATCCGGGTATTCAATCCTCTAAAGAACAGGATATTATTGTACACAGAGGTGATTTACATATAGATGGCAATTTTTCCTTATGGAATTCAGGTATTCGTATTTTGATTGTTGAAGGGGATTTGACCACAAGTGGATATATGGAACTGGTCAATTCGGGTGACTTACTCTTTGGAGAAGAATGGAGCCAGCAATTTCATTACTATCCAGGTAATCCTGCTCCGACAATTCATCGTCAGGTACAAAGTTATGGTACGGATTGTTATTGTATTGTAACAGGCAATGTACATGCTGCTGTTCTGGTGTGTGGTGATCATACCGAAATACAGGGAGATGTCAGAGTTGAAAAGTTAATGTATGGAAAAGGAACTGTATGGGGTAATGTGCATGTGCCGATACTTTTTGTATCTCATTTTGATTTTGCCATAGAAGGCCAACTGACCTGTGAATGGGGGATAGGTGGATACTATTCACATTCTACTAGCCGCACTACACAATTACCTGACCCTGACTACAAAGCATTGTTTGAAAAATTTGGCAAAAATGTCTTTGATGAGGCTGCGCCCTGGCAGTTATTATCAGAAAAGGAACAGCAAAGAGTACTCAACTCTGGTCTCCAACACACTTACCACGTCATTGATTCCGCCAGACTGTGGAAATGTCTGCTGGAACAGCAATACTTATAGTTCCCAATTAACATATCATGCAAAAGATGGACCTTTTTACTTGTTTTTCATTACCTACATCTGTCAATACACTCTATGAGCGAAACACAAACCTTTAAGCGACTCTATGTTAAAACCAATAGTATTTGTCTGGAACTAGATCAGAAGATACCAAAAAAGTCTGTAGCAGTAGGAATGATAGGGGAAATTATTCAAAATATTGATACATTACTGACTATGCTTTCTTCTCTATCTTATGTCAAAATAGATGAACGGAATAACGGCCTACCTATCAATCTAAATGATGCGGAAGATATACCATCTCCACCTTACGCTAAAGAAATCTACATTCTCTATCAATCCAATGCCCAGATTGTTCTGGAAGACTGGAAGTTCAGAATCTGGAAAACTATTCTGGATAAATACCCAGACGATTTACGCTATCGGAAACTGTATCTGGAAGCTTTGCTGACACAAGCAGAGAAATGTGTCGATATCTTTTCCTCTCTTGGTGAACAGGTCTGGATAGAATGGCAAAAAGATATGTTAAGTCAACAGGCTAATACTGTAGGATGGCTTTCATATCTATACATCTCAGATAAGGACAGGCTGGAACATGCACTGATGGTTCTGGAGAAAGGATATGTGGTTGCCGGATTTACGCATTTAGACTGGGATAATCGCAAATACATTCATGATACCAAGGCACGGCTGCTACTCAAGTTAAATCGTGAAGATGAAGCTTATGCTATTATATATCAGACGCTGACAGCACATCCTGAACATACAGACTTTGATGATCTGAAAGAGACAGAGCCCTACCTGCAATGGATACAAAAGAAGAAGCAACAAGAGAAAGCCGCCATCAAAAAAGCAAAGGATGACAAAAAAGCGTTTGAGCAACTAGTTAAAGAAGAACAGACAAAGGTAGTAAACCAGTTTTTGAATCCAGCACATCCTTTGGTAGTGCAACATGCAGATGTGCTTAACCTGATTAAACAACGAATGGTGGCTGTTAGATTACGAAAACAGTATTATGAGTCCGGATGGGAAAAGATGCGGAATCAGGTAGATAGTGCTTCAGAAACAGATTACTCACTCAAACCCTGGTCTGAAAAACAAATTGCAACCTATCAGACCAAACACGAGATTCAGCTACCAGACGAACTGAAAGTGTATCTGATGGAAATAGGAGAGGGGGGAGGCAGCTATTTTTGCTGGGGGAATCCGATTGTGATGGAAAAAAAGAAGAATGCCATTCAGATCTTGAAAACCCCGTTCCCTATTACAGCTGATAAAATACATGACATTAACCATTATTGGAAAATTAAGGCTTGGGTGATGCTGGATTATTATTTTGAAGGAGAAGAAGATGAAGGAGATGGAGTGGAAGAGTTAATCAAATACTTGAAAAGAAAGAAAATTCTGCATAGAGGGAATACTCTACAAGAGTTATTTGCGATTGATGGTTCTCATGAACTGGGATGTCTGTTTCTTGGATATAGTGATAGCCAGGATGGATTGTATCTGGTTATGAATGGAGAGTTTGAAGGAGAAGTATGGGTAGATACACTTCAATATAGTATTGAAGAAGGTGGGTGTTTTGGTGCTGCGACCCCTGAACGCCGAAAGTTTTTATCCTTTATTGCTGGTAGCTTGCTGGCAAATGCAGAAGGATACGCTAATGCTTCTGAAGAAGGTGCCTGGTTGTAGATAAGTCTTAAGTAAAGGCCACAGAATAGATTCATCTTGTTGTGTGGTCTCTTTACCTATGATTTAGTAAACAATACTATCTTTTTACTTTGCTTAGTCAAATCAATGATACATGAATCTATTTTTTGCTGCCAATTATCTCCTTGCCTTCGAGAATTTGATGTACAACTGAATATACAATCAGGTATGGGGAAGAGTGCAGAATCCATTGTGGCAAAACATGACCTTCCGGATTATGGAGGACGAGTAGCTATGTTCATAAAAGTAGACTTGGCCAGGCAAACAATATATCTGCACACTGATACAGTTTACAATCCAGTGGATGCTTATCATAATTGTTTGGTAGAGTTAGGGCAATGTGTAGAAGATTCCACCTTTGCATGGATGTACAGAGAAGAGAATGATGAGGGAGATATTCGTTATGTAATCAATCACTATCAGATTGCGGATAGCAAATTGACTTTTACCAAAAGGTATACGGCATTCGGTGTGGAGGATTCCCCTGATTGCCAGGCTTTATTATCCATGAATTGGATATAAATACACTATTGAACTAACGAATGAATACTATATGTCAGAACCTCGTTTTATTACACTGAAAGAAGCTCATATCTTGTAAAGGTTAAGAAAAAGTACAATTTTGAATAAAATACTTGGTTAGTAAACTATTCACCCCTTGTAAGAGCCCTAAAAGAAACATAGATATGTTGAGTAGGCTATTC